>RGUG01000009.1 GCA_010027915.1 bacterium
CGGCGGCGTGGAGGAGGCGGCCAGAACGTGGGCGTCTCAGTATCAAGAGGAAACAAGCTCGCAAGCGACACCACGCTGACGTCGATCATCAATCCACCGCATCCGATCCGCCCACCCCAATCGCCAACATCCCCAATCCCCCAGCATTGGGGGTGTGAGAATCGGTCCCAATCATGACGCCACCTGGAAACGCATAGTGCTCAAACACCACCTGATGAATAATCCCAGACCCCGGTTGCCAAAACCCAATACCATACCGCTGGGCCACCGATGACAAAAACGAATAGACTTCATGGTTGGCAGACAATGCCGTGTTTAAATCGGTTTGGGCACCCGACACCGCCAAAATAAGGTGGTCACAATGAATGGTGGTAGGAACGGCAACCGTCGGGCGACCCGCTTGCATGAACTGCAATAGGGCCATTTGAGCCGTGACATCTTGCATCGCCACCCGATCAGGCAAAAAGTCGACATACGACTCACCCCGTACAGGAACAGCCAGGGGACGCTGACCCATCAGATGGGTTAGCAATAGTTTGTCGGTGTACGTTAGGGGTCGCCCAACCCACTGCCGAAGTGACGGAATGGCCGACTCAAACCGACTATAAAACCGACGAATCATCTCCAAATCATGCATGCCCACTAATGCCCCCCAGATGACGACGCCCCGGCTTCATAAGGCCGAACGGGACTCTTAATCGGCAGCAGCTCCGTTTCGAGTGGGGATCGATAGCCACGAAACCACACATCAGCAAAAGTGAACAAAAAGAATAAAAACAAAAACAACAAACTGGATAAAAACGCAAACCGGTTAAAGCCTTCATCCCACCACAACCCCATAAAGACCAACATCACGATGGATGCTTTGGCAATGGCCACCAAGAGGGCAATCACCAGATTAAACGGACCAAAGTTAATTTGGGCCACCCCCACCGTTACAACGGTTAAAATCAGTAGGGCCACCAGGGCCATGACATAAAAACGGGGCGAAATAATAACATGGTCATGAGAATGGTCATCGTGTGTCATGGGTTCATCCTACCAAATAAAATAGTGGAAACAAGAAAATCCACACCAAATCAACAAAGTGCCAATACAACCCCACCATTTCAACGGGGGTAAAAAAACCCGAGTAAAAATGTCCTTTTTGGTTACGACGCATCAACCACAAAATCAACCCAATGCCAATCACCACGTGCAACCCATGAATCCCCGTCATAGTAAAGTACATACCAAAAAACAGGTGAAGGTGCTCAGATGTCCCCATCCCCGAAAAAAACTTGGCTGGTAAATAGCCGTGGTGAATCTTTTCCATGTATTCAAAATACTTCACCACCAAAAACACCCCAGCCAAAGCCGCCGTGGTACCCAAATACCACTGGGCCATTTTTTGACGGTTGGTTTGCACCGCATGAACGGCCATCACAATGGTAAAACTGCTCACAATCAGCACAAGGGTATTGAAGGCCCCCATTTTCCAAGACAAAATACGATGGGCTTCGACAAACATCTCCGGGTATTTCCATCGAAACACGGCATACGCCACAAACAACGCCCCAAAAAACAATAATTCCGTAATTAAAAACAACCACATGCCAAACTTGGCCGCCTCAAATTCTTGTTTGGCATTGCCAAAGTGATGGGCCACATGATGGGGTTGAATCGGACGATCTGGTGCGGTCATGAGCGTGCCCCCGTATAATCATAGGGCTCCGACGCAATCACCGGGGTATCCACAAAGTTCTCAGTAATAGGAGGACTCTGTGACTGCCACTCCAAGGTACGTGCCCCCCATGGGTTATCAGGAGCCGGCGGACCATTCAAGATAGAATCAATCAAATAAAACGCCATAATCAAAAACCCAATGGCCAACACCCACGTGCCAGATGTCGAAAACGCATGCAAGGGCTGAAATTGATCGAGGTAATTGTAATACCGACGGGGCATGCCCTTGGAACCCAGCAAAAATTGGGTGAAAAAGGTCATATTAAAGCCCACCATAATAAAAGCCCACGCCACAAACGCCCAAAACTCACTGTACATTTTCCCTATCATTTTGGGCCACCAATAATGAAGGCCTGAAATAAACGCAATGGTGGTACCACCCACCATCACATAATGAAAGTGGGCCACCACAAAATAAGTATCATGCAAATGAACATCCAATGATAAAGAAGCCAACATCACCCCCGTAAACCCGCCCACACAAAACATAAACAAAAAGGCCAAAAAATACAAAAAGGGAGCCCGAAGGTCGATGCTACCCCGGTACATGGTAGCCACCCAGTTAAACACCTTCACCGCCGAAGGAATGGACACCAAATACGTTAAAAACGAAAAGATCACCGCCGCATAATCGGACTGCCCGGACACAAACAAATGGTGCCCCCATACCAAAAACGAAATAATGGCAATCGCCAAACTGGACAAGGCAATCAAGCGGTACCCAAATATCTTGCGACCAGAAAACGCCGTCACCACCTCACTCATAATCCCCATGGCAGGTAAAATCATGATGTATACCGCCGGATGACTATAAAACCAGAAGAAATGCTGAAACAAAACAGGATCCCCGCCCAACGCCGGATCAAAAATACCAATACCCACCAGACGTTCCAAGACCAATAACAAAATGGTGATACCCAATACGGGAGTGGCCAACACTTGAATAATGGCCGTGGCATACAAAGACCAGGTAAACAAAGGCATGCGAAACCAAGTCATCCCAGGTGGACGCAATTTGTGAATGGTCACAATAAAATTAAGCCCCGTAAAAATAGAGGAAAACCCCAAAATAAACGCCCCCAAGGTCATGGAAATCACACTGGTACTGGTCGTGGACGAATAAGGGGTATAAAACGTCCATCCCGTATCCGCAGCCCCCGCAATCATCGAATACACACAAAAACACGCCCCCAAGACATAAACATACAAACTGGCCAAATTCAAACGGGGAAACGCCACATCCTTGGCACCCAATTGCATCGGAAGAATAAAATTGCCAAGAGAAGCCGGAATGGACGGAATAATAAACAAAAACGTCATGATGGCCCCATGAAGGGTAAAAATCTGGTTGTACTGTTTGGCCGTAAACAGCAACTTACCGGGATTGAGTAATTCCAAGCGCAAAGCCAAAGCAAAAAAACCACCCAATCCAAACGACAAAACAATAAACACCAAATACATGATGCCGATCCGTTTGTGATCAAGCGTCAACAACCAAGACCGCCACCCCGTGGACACTGTTAAATAATTAGACGTTGCTGGGGTTGATTCAGACATAACCTTCTCCTCTTCTATTTTAAGGTCTTGATATACTCAATGAGGCCATCCAATTCCCGATCAGATAACAAGCCCTGATAGGATGGCATCACGGGACCATACCCGGCCACCACATGCTTGGCCGGAACAGTGATCGACTCGCGAATATAATTTTCATCCGCCACCGCTGATCCCCCATCAACAAACGATCGCTTGCTACCAAAGAGTCCTTTCCAAGTGGGCCCCACCTTGGCCGATCCATCGATGGAATGACAAGTGGCACACGCTTTGCTGGTATATAATTTTTGACCTAGCTCGTCGAGGGGTAAATCATCCCCACCTGAACCCTGAGAAGCCAACCATTTTTGATAGTCCGCCATCGGTAGGACCCGAATTGAAGCCAACATATCAGAATGTCCATCCCCACAATATTCCGTACAAAAAATTTGAAATTGACCCGTTTTGGATCACATCCCGTTTAACACGAAAATTAGGGATATAAAAACTATGCAATACATCATCAGACGACATCAATAACTGAATGGGGGTATTGACAGGCACCACCAATTCGCCCAATGTCTTCACACCATTGGCATACTCAAACGCCCAAAACCACTTTTTACCCACCACCTTGATCTGGGTGGCGTTTTGAGGGGCAATCGATAATGCAATGTAATCTTTAAAACTCACCACAAAAATACCCATTACCAATAATAAAGGAGGGATCGTCCACGCCAATTCCAGCCAGGTATTATGGGTCAAGGCGGGATTATGATCCGCTTGTTGATGTACTTTTTTCCTGAATTTCCATATAAAATAAGCAGCAGCTGCTAAGATGCCAACCGTCAGGATAATGGAGCCATAATAAATAAAAAAGAAAATCCCATCGATCGAAGCAGCAAAGGTAGACGCCTGAGACGGAAACCAAGCATTACCAGACCCCATCAACGATTCATTCACTATTGTCTTATCCATTGCTACTCTCTTTTCGTTTTAGATTTAATCGCCATATCAGGGTGCCCAATGCCAGCACAAAAAAAGCGGCCGCTACTTTCATCAGGTTGCGTGCGTGTATCGCATATCCCCGCCGATCAGGGTCATAGTTATAGCAAAACAACATCACTTTTTCGACTGTCGAGACCTGCTTTCGATCCGAGACTTCTAAGACTGCCAACTCAAAATCTTTTTTATTAAACTCAATGCCATACAAATAACGAGAGACCACACCGCCAGGAGCCAAAAACATCAACCCCGCCGCATGGGCATACTCTTTGGAACGGGTGTCATAGTGATACCCAAAACCCACCGAATCGGCCAACTGCCGAACCGTGGCAGCATCCCCGGTAAAAAAACGCCACTGAGACGGGTTGGGCAACGCCTTGGTATACCGGGTTTGAAACGCAAGGGCCCGTTCGGGTGTGTCCGAAGGATCAATGCTAATGGTCACAACCTGAAAACGAGTCGACCATTCAGGGCCGGATGCCGCAATCGCCTCTTGTAGACCGGTGAGAACCAAGTTACACAACATCGGACAAGTATAATACGCAAAAACCAAAATAGTGGGCTTAAATGGAGAGATCAGAGACGAAACACGCTGAGGGGTGCCAGTGGCATCATACAATGTGCCTTGGAGAGGAATTGCCATTCCCAATCGTTCTTTTATGCCGGATTGACGAAAGGCATCGGGGACAGACTCGGCCGCTAACACCGGGATTGCCATCATCAGCCATACCCAACACGCCCAACCCTTCACTGATGATACCGCTGAATCACCGCCTTTTTAGCCAGTTCAATGGGAAGGTTAATGGTGCCCTTGTCACGATCAATCCAATGAAGAGACGACAACCCATGGGCTTCAGCGGCCCGTAATTGTCGCAGTTCATACCCATTACCAAAGCGATCTTGCAACCCATCAAAATAAGCAGATGCTGCCGTGCGATAGACCATTGATCCAGCCCAAACCAACAAAAAAACGCCACCAATAATACCCAATATAACCACCCACAACATGCCAGAGCGAGGCTCATTATGAAATTCTGTGACATGGTCCGACATGATAGTCTCCTTCTTTAGGTGTGATAATGCATCGACTCTGGCAAGCGGGGATCGCCCACAGGAACCAACGAGTGCTTTGCCAAGCGGCGCCAAAACAAGCCCATATATACCCCCCCAATGCCCACAAACGCCACCACATCGCCAATCCCCAAATGAAAACCAGCTGGACTGGCATTGGGCATTACCAACCACACCATTTCAACCGCATGCATGAATAAAAACCACAACATCATGACCACTTGTACCTTTAGGTTCCGACGCATGTGCTTGGACATAAAGACAACAAATGGAATAAAGAAGTGACCAAGGGTAATAAAAACACCCACCCACTGCCAAGATCCCTTAAAATGGGCCATAAACCACATCGACTCTTCGGGAATATTGGCATACCAATACAAAAAATACTGGCTAAACGTCACGTACGCCCAAAACACATTAAAGCCGTAGATTAATTTGCTCAGATCATGCAAGTGATCAATCCGCAACCACTGATACAAGAGGCGTGCCCGACGCAAGGCAAGCAAAATCAAAACAGTTAAAGACAAAGCCGACAACACACTGCCAGCAAAAAAACAGACCCCAAACATGGTGGAATACCAATGGGGTGTGACCGACATCAACCAATCAAACGAGGCAAAGGTTTGGGTCAGACCAAAAAGCAAAATGGCAACCGCCGCCAACCCTTGAAGTCGCAACGTAATCGCCCCATCATGAGAGGTATCCTGTTTGAGACTACGCGAGTAGAACAGCCACGCCAACCCCACCCATACCACAAAGAAAAAACCAGCACGTAACAAGAAAAAGGGTACATTTAAATACGGGGCTTTCCATTGCAATAAATGGTCATGGGCCAGGGCATCCGCGTGGGTCCAGTGATACAATTCGGGCATGGCAATCACAATGGGAATAAACAACAGGGCCATCCAACCCACATTCATGGCCAGTGTTTCGGGGATGCGACGAATCGCCACACTCCAACCAGCCCGAACCAAATGCTGAATGATCACAAAAAACAGGGAACCCAGTGTAATAGAAAGAAAGTACATATAGGCGGTTAAATAAGAAAATGAAAAATGATGGGGATCAATCTTGAAGAGCAAGGCACAACCCGCCAACCCCAAAGCCCCCACACCCAAACACCATTGGGGAACGACGGTCTTAAGTTTACCACTTAGCCAAACAGGATCACGCTTCATATGCTCTTCCTTTACTTCAATTGACGTCTTAACGACTCAGGCACATCGTCAATGGTGGCCGTGCGGGATTGTTGCAACGCACGCAAATACAACACAATCGCCCATCGATCGGCGACAGGGATTTGCTTGCGATAAGCGGGCATGGTGCGAACCCCGTTGGTGATCACATCAAAAAAGTAGCCATCCGGTGACGCCAACAAGCGGGGGTCTGAAAACACCGGAGGGGGAACAAACCCACGGTTGATCACTGGGGTTTTGAGGGCACCCGTTTGACTGTGACACACCGCACAATAAATCGTAAACCGTTCTTGTCCTCGGTCCATCATAGCAGAATCAACCGTGGCCGGTATCCGGGCCACCCACTCCCCCGAGTCGTGACGACCAGTAAAATAAGCACTACCTTCTTCGGCCATCACGGCCCGATAAGGATCAGACGTCCCACGCATCGCATGCCCCCACGGTACCGTGCCAGCAGGGACGGGTCGAGGATCGGCCTGAGCCTTGACCTTGGGTTGCCAGTCAAAATTTGGGTTTAAATGCACCGGCTCATCCGAAGAACGATAGCCACGACAACCGGTTATGGACCCCAGTGATATCAAGCACATCCCCAACCATACCCAAGACTTACTCTTCAATCGTTTCAACGGTTACACTCCCTATTGATGTTAAAAAATCCGCCGTTTCGACCTGAGAATAGCGGGGGTCATCGGCGTCAACCGACACAAAAAAGCCGTCAGACGTCGCCCGAAGGAAGGATTGTTTACGGAATAATGGATGATACAGCTGGGGCAATTTGTTGAGCGAAAACATCCCAAACACCGCACCAAACCCAGACAACAACACCATCAACTCAAAACAAATGGGAACAAACGCCTGGAAACTGAACAAGGGCTTTCCACTGGTGACAATGGCATAGGCCTCAACCGATACCCACCACTGCAACAACAAGGCACCGGACAACCCAATCAGACCACAGGTCACCACGATCCAGCCAAGGGGTGAGTCTTTAATGCCCATGGCACGGTCCATCCCATGAATGGGAAACGGGCTATACACTTCAAAGCGTTGATAGCCAGCATCCCGCAAGGATTCAGCCGCTTTTAGCACAGCAGCCGGGGAAGGAAACGAGCCCAACAACCCAATCACACGTTGCGATGTCATACGTGATCACCTCCATGATGATGAGGATCTGCCTCAGGCATGATAGCCTTCACTTCCGAAATGGCAATCATCGGCAAATATTTCAAAAACAACAAAAAGAAAGTAAGGAACAAGCCAAAGCTACCAATAAACTGGCAAACCTCCACCCAAGTTGGGCTGTAATAAAACCAAGACGACGGCAAAAAATCACGATGCAATGACGTCGCCGTAATCACAAAACGCTCAAACCACATGCCAATGTTTACAATAATCGAAATCACAAACATGGCCGGAATGCTACGACGAATCTTTTTAAACCAAAACAATTGAGGAAAAATGACGTTGCAGCTGATCATGGTCCAATACGCCCAAGCATACGGACCAAAGGCACGATTAACAAAGGCAAAGCTCTCGTAGGGATTGCCCGAATACCACGCAATAAAAAACTCCATGGCATAGGCATACCCCACCATCGTACCGGTGGCCAAAATAATTTTGTTCATGGTTTCGAGGTGATGCATGGTCATAAAGGACTCTAATTTGAAGAGCTTGCGGGCAATGATCATCAGGGTGACCACCATGGCAAACCCAGAAAAAATAGCCCCCGCAACAAAGTAAGGAGGAAAAATGGTCGTGTGCCACCCCGGTAGCTGGGATACCGCAAAGTCAAAGCTCACAATCGAGTGAACCGATAAAACCAGCGGGGTTGAGAGGGCCGCCAAAATAAGGTACGCCCGTTCATAATGCTGCCAATGGCGATTGGCACCCCGCCACCCCATAGCAAAAATACCGTACCAAATTTTACGGGTTTTGGTCACAGCACGATCCCTCAAAGTGGCCAAATCAGGGATCAATCCCACATACCAAAACAACAATGAAATCGTAAAATAAGTACTCACCGCAAACACATCCCACATCAGCGGACTGCGAAAGTTAACCCACATGGCCATGGAATTGGGAATAGGGAACAAATAATAAGCCACCCATACCCGACCCACGTGAAATGCAATGTAAATCCCCGCACACATCACCGCAAAAATGGTCATGGCTTCCGCAAAACGGTTAATCGAGGTCCGCCATTTTTGACGAAACAAAAACAAAATGGCCGAAATAAGCGTGCCGGCATGCCCAATCCCCACCCAAAACACAAAGCCCACCAAATCCCAGCCCCACATCACGGGGTTATTGAGACCCCACACCCCCACACCGGTCCAGACCAACTTGCTCAGCATGGCCAATAAAAGGGCCAACAAAGACAAGGCCACCGCAAACGAGGCCACCCACCACTTGGGAGCCTTTTGCTCAACAGGTGCACAGACCGCATCCGACACAGAGGCAAACGTATGCCCACCCAACACCAGGGGGGTCCGAACCGATGGATCATCAACCATGACACTCATAACCTCAAGACTCCTTCACTAACTGGGGGTTGGGGTTGCTAATTGACGCCAAATAGGTCGTGCGGGCTTTCAAATGCAACTCTTCCAAAATGGCGTAATTTCGGCGATTGGATTTCATGTGGGCCACCCGGCTTTTGGGATCACGAATGTCACCAAACACAATGGCGTCAGCCGGACACGTTTGCATACAAGCCGACTTGATCTCACCGTCTAACAACGCACGCGACTCGTTTTTAGCTCGAATACGACCTTTTGAAATGCGCTGCACACAATAGGTGCACTTTTCCATGACACCCCGCATCCGGACAGTCACTTCAGGGTTAAATTGCTTTTGAACCGAAGGATCAGGCTCCCGCATGTAATCAAATAAGTGTTGACGCTTCTTGGCAACTGACTGAGGATTGCGTTGATGGTAATCCAAGAAATTAAACCGCCTGACTTTCACCGGGCAGTTATTGGAACAATATTTGGTACCAATACAACGGTTGTACACCATGTCGTTAAGGCCTTCTTTGCTGTGAACCGTGGCACTCACCGGACACACCTGCTCACAAGGGGCATTCTCACACTGCAAACAGGTCATGGGCTGGTGACGAACCTCGGGCTCATCAACCGACCCCACAAAATAACGATCCAACCGAATCCAGTGCATCTCGCGCCCATTGGCCACTTGGTCTTTGCCCACAATGGGAATATTGTTTTCCGATTGGCAAGCAATCAGACAGGCGTTACATCCGGTGCATTTGCTTAGGTCGATGGCCAAGCCCCATTGATTCCCTTCATCATAGGCCAGTTCTTTCCAAGAAGACGTGAGAGGAAAGGCATGTTTTTTGTGTGCAAAATGAGGGTTTTCGTCCCATTCCGTCACAGTCACTTGCTTGGCAAGGTCTCGCTCTTCCATTGAGCCATGTTGCTGGGTGGTGGCCAGCACATACGTGCGGCCCAGGGGTGATACCGTCGCCCCCGACACAAAAGACCGACCCGTTTGACGCAGCGGGTAAACATTAAAGCCTCGTCCTTGACCCACCCGACCATCCACTGTGCGACCGTAGCCCCCTACCAAGGCAATGCAGCCATCCGCCGCACCAGGCTGAACCATCACCACAGTGTCAACATGACGCCCACCCGCAGAAAGGGCCATCATATCCCCTGTTTTAACCCCCAAAGTGCGGGCCGTAAAGGAACTGATATAAGCGGCATTATCCCAGGTTAATTTTGAAATTGGATCTGGTAATTCTTGCAACCAACCGTTGTTAGAGAACCGACCGTCCAACACCTTGTAATCAGGATAAAACACCACCTCCAAACCCGACCGAGAAACAGGGGTGGGAGTAAAAGGAAACGTTGTCGGCACCGGAACGTCTGTCGGGGTTCCCTTTGAGACCACCCCATCACGCAACCATTGTCGCCATACGGTATCTTTGGCAGAACCCGACCCTTGAAAAGTCGCCTTCACCGCATCCAAATCGGACGGAAAAGCGGTGGCATCGGAGAGAAGAGAGGCCAAAAAGGAAACATCTGACACACTCGAACCCATCGGCTCAATTAATGGCTGAACAATCGAAACGGTGTTATCCAAAGCCTTGGCATCACCCCATGATTCGAGGTAATGAGATCGAGGCAAAACCCACCCACATGCCGCCGATGTTTCATTATGATAGTGGGTCAAATGAACCGTATGGGGAACCTTGGACAAGGCCTGAGCAAACCCCATGTCACCCGGCGTGGCATACACAGGGTTACCACCCAACAAAACAGCTGTTTTAATGACACCCGAGGCCATGGCCGCCACCGCAGCCTTAAGGCCCGACTCACCCAAGCGAATGGCATCCGATGTCGCAAATTCAGCCGAAGGGAAACGATAGTAATCAATGGTATTACCATTGGCACCCAACAACCCGTTGATGGCATACACCAACCCATGCACAAAGGGGGACTGCTCATCACCAGCCACCAATGCAGACGTACGGTTGGGTGACAGTAAATCAGACGCCATGGCCGAGACCACCGCTTGGGGCAATACCTTCTTCACCGGCAAAGACCCCACGACTGATTGCAACAAGCCTGATCCACCGGCACGGGCCAGTAGTTCACGGGCCAATTGAACCAAAGCCCGCTCAAGGTCGCTGGGCTTCAGGCGAAACCGATGATCCGCCTTGGTACCTGTTAATGAATAATGAGATTCCAATACATATAACCGATTCATCCCCCGGACATGCTCGGGTTGTCGACGCAACGCAAATGCACGCGTGGCACGCAAGGCATCCGGCGACACACCCAAAAAGTCAGCCCCTCGTAACGAGGCATTGGCACCACCGAAGACCCCGTCATGGCACGCAAGGCCCCCACCTGACGATCAGCCCCGAAGGGATCGGCCATCACCACCATCGCCTTGGGGAATGCCGATTGGAATTCAGCCAGCAAGCGATGGGACGTGGGGGATGCCAAGGCCTCGGATACCACCAGCATCGAGGCCCCCTCATCGCCAGCCGCATCGGTCAACCGAGACGACAACCAGTCCAAATACAAGGCCTGGGTAGACACCTCTTTTTTAAAGGTAGGCTTTTGCAATCGATCGGGGTCGTACAAACCCAACACCGACGCCTGATGCCATACACCTGCCGCCCCTCCCGAATGAGGGTGCAGCGGGTTACCCTCCACTTTGGTGGGACGACCTTCGTGGCTTTCAATCAGCAAGCCCGTCACATGATGACCAATGGCCATCGCGGTGGCATAGTGAATGGATTCGCCCGGCACCACCCCTTCTGGGGCTACCGCATAGGGGTGAATGAATTGCTTGGGTCGACGCACCATCCCACAACCCGAAACACCAGCCAATGCCAATGAGGCCCCCATCATTTTTAAAAATGTACGCCGAGAAACCCCTTCATCTAACACCGAGGCCCCATCCTGAAACTCACGGTCCACAAAGGGTTGAACCGACACATCCCCCTCTTTTTCTTCTATACTACGCCATGTGGGTTGATCTATCGATGACATGTGCTGCAATCCTCTCCGGGACGAATTGAATGGGCCTCTTTAATCCGCATCCCCATTTCTTTTTGATTGGGTGACTTCCAATCCAACTTAAACACATACGCCGCCGGGCGGAGGTGGTTTTCGGGTGCCCGATGACACTCCAAACACCAACTCATACTCAATGGCTTGGCCTGATGCACCACCTCCATCTGATCGACCCGACCATGACAACTCACACACGAAATACCCGCATTAATATGACGAGAATGATTAAAATACACATAGTCCGGCAATTTATGGACTTTCACCCACTGAATGGGAACACCCGTATCCAAACTTTGCTTGATTTTCTTGATATGGGGACTATCCACCTTGATTTGAGAGTGGCAGTTCATACAGGTTTCGGTGGTGGGGATATTGGCATGGGCGGCCGTCTCGACATTGGTATGACAATACCGACAATCCAAGCCCAATTCCGACACGTGCAACCGGTGGCTATATGGAATGGGCTGGGTGGGCATATACCCCACCTCTAAATGCTTGGGCGAAAACCAATACCAAAACACAAATATGATACCAACAAAAAGGGCCCCACCTCCCAATAAAAAATAAATGGGAAGACGATTCACCCATTTTGGAAACACATACATGGATACTTTATCTTCTGATGACATGCTTGGCCTTCTTTGGAATTAAAGTTGGGGGAAACGATCACAAATACCCCATAGAAAGAACGAGCTATCTTAACAAAGAATGACACAATAATAAAGAGAAAAGCCCCAATGGTTAATCGGGATTGAGGCGACGAAACCGATAGCAAAGGGGGGTGGCCAACCATCGTCTGGCCGTGGCCAAGATAGTATCAGGGGTCAGTTGATCCACCACGGCATCCACTCGTTGGGCACGATCAGAGCCCAACCCCAGCAGGGCATCAAGGGCCACTTCGCCCACAAAAGCCGACGGGTCGGCACGACGTTCCCGAACCACAAACCGCATTTGGGCTTTGGCTTCGTCCAACTGGGTTTGGGAGACCTTGGTGGTGAGCAAGGTATTCACATGGTGAAAGATCACCTCCACCACACGATCCAGTTGGGGCTCAGATGTTAAGGCACAAATCATGAGATACCCCGGACGATGACGACCGGCAAATTGGGTGCCATGCACCATATAGACCAGGCCTTCATCTCGCAATGCGTCGTGTAACACCCCGCCCGGATAATGATAGCCGGTTAAAATGGCCAAGAGTGCATCCAGGTTGGCCACCTCTTCGATGGACTGAAGCGAAGCCCCCTCATAGACCACCATGACCGCTGCCACATCATGGGCAATCCCCCCTTGAATCCCCTCACTCGGGGGGGATGCTACCGGCAATATTGGCAAGGAACGGGATCGTACCGTCGGAATCGCACACTCCAACAAGGCCTCTCGAATCAGGGGAAGAGACACAGCCCCACTAACGGCCACCACCACCGATGAGGAACCCAACAGCCCATCAAACCAATCGGCACAATCCGTAGCCGTCAGAGAAGATACCGTGGCGGTGTCACCCAACAGGGACATGCCATACGGGTGATCACCAAAAAAATGCTGGCGAAATTGATACATGGCATGGCGATACCAATCATCGGGACGACTTTGAATTGATTTTAACAATTGCCGCTGGGACAACACCACATCATCAGGGTGAAAAACGGGTTCAAAAAATGCGGTCAGGGCAACCGGCCATACCGATGGCATGTCTTCAGGCAATGCACACAAGGTCATACCCAACGAGTGATTCCCTTGCACCACCTCAAACACGGCCCCCCGGGATTCAAACCATGTGGTCAGCTCGCCTTTGTCAAATCCCCGACACCGCTGGCCCATCAGATCGGCGACCAAGGCCCCCACCCCATTGGTAGCCCGGGTCTCGGAACAAACACCCGCATCCAAGTAGAGTTTTATCACCGCACGGGTGGCCATCGGATCGATCAGTGAGACCAGGGTCATGCCATTGGAAAGGGTCTCAACAGAAGGCGAACCGGTCGCATCGGCCGGCAAAGACACCGATGCCTTCGAACGGCCTGAGGGCACCATGGCTGTCCGAACCAGGCGATCGGATTGCAAATACCGTTCGGCCACCGACCATACGGCGTCGGTGGTCACCGACTCATAATGAGCGGCGTAATCGTGAGCAAAATAAGGCGTACCAGCGATCAGCAACCCCGATCCCACCCGGGCCACTTCATCGTCAATGGTGGTCACCGAAAATGCCTCTTCTACCTGTTTTTGTTTTTTGGCCCGTGCCAACCGTTCCGGGGTGACCGTGTCACGCAGTCGTGACAGATGGTCGAGTATACAAGCGGTGGCATCATCGATGGATTCCGGCGGTAATTCAAGGCCGATATCCAAGTATCCCCTCACGTAATGAGGGGTAAGCGAACCCGAGTCAAGGTCATAAGCCAGTTGCCGGTTTTCTACCACATCACGGTATAACAATGACTCATACCCATTGGTCAACATGTCATCTAACAAATCAAGGGCCCACACGTCGGGATGATGGAGTGGAACCGTGGCAAACCGAAGGTTCAAATAGGCATGCTGGCAAGCCCATTCAGAGGTCAATTGCCGGGAAACCACAGGGGGACATTCTGCCCAGATGGGGGTAAAAGGTGGGGCAACGGCTGGCATGGCACCAAACGTGGACGCCACCCATTGGATCACCTCATCGGCACCAAGGGGTCCCCCTACCACCACCACCATGTTCGAGGCGGTATACATACGGTGGTAGTAGGCCTGCAAATCGGCCAAGGTGACCGACAAAAAAGAATCCCGAAACCCAATCACGGGATACC
The DNA here is from genome assembly GCA_010027915.1 of bacterium. The sequence goes on from RGUG01000009.1 coordinate 14,866, forward strand.
GACAAGGATGGGTGGGGTAAAAATGGGTTTGACACAGGTGATAAAAAACCCGACCCAACTCGGCCTGTCCTTTTTCTATTTCACGGGTAATCACGTCTCGTTCACGGTCAAACACCGCCTCTTGGAACGCATGATGACCCATCCATTCGGATAGGATGTCAATGGCCAATCGGGTATCGTGGGGTAACACCGTGAGGTGATAACAGGTATGGTCGATGGTGGTATACGCATTATAAGCACCGCCCATCTGCTGGATACAGGCCTTATACTCATCTTCGGTGCGACGGGTGGTCGCACCGCCTGCCACCAAGTGTTCCAAAAAATGGGACAATCCCTTACCCAAATGGACGCCTTCGGTCATGGACCCCGCCTTCACGTAGGCCTTGACCGATGCAATGGATGCGGACATATCCGTCACCACCGCAACCGTAAGGCCATTGGGTAGGGTGATACAGGTTACTGGTCGACGACTGACACCCATCTGCTACTCCTTGTGTGTTAACATCAGGGGAAAGACTGTAGCATATTGAGGACCATTTGACATGGCCCAAGACAATCCACACGACACAAGGAGACGGCACCCGTTCACCATCATCCGATGGGCGTGCCACCAGGTAAACACCCGCCAACCCATCACTGGGCCAAGGGAACACAATCGG
>RGUG01000081.1 GCA_010027915.1 bacterium
TGATCATGGCCAAATATGCGGGGTTAAAACGATGTACATAAAAGACGTGTTTTTTAGTTATCAGGGCGAAGGCCCATGGGTGGGGTATCCCCAAATTTTTTTGCGATTGTATGGGTGTAACATTCATTGTGCCTATTGCGATGAGCCTGATTTTGCCCATCAGCGAGAAACCGTCACCCCCGAGGATGTCATGGGCCGCATCATGCCCCTGGTGGCCAAAAAACCCCATTCGATTGCGGTGACCGGTGGGGAACCCTTGTTGCAGGCCGATGCCTTAAAAGAATTAATCCCCCTTTTCCCACTGCCAGCTTATTTAGAAACCAACGGCACCTTACCAGCTCACTTAGAAAGTGTGGTGGACTTGTTTACGTATTTTAGTGTGGATTACAAGCCAGGGTTTGACCGTGAATTTATGGCCTTTATGTCGATTTTATCGGGGCGTCCGAATGTGTATGTCAAGTGGGTATTAACCCCTGATTTTCCGGTGATGGATCTCAAAAAGTTGGTCAAAACGGTGGCCGCAGTGGCGGGGGATGTTCCCTTTGTGATTCAGCCGGTCACCCCATTTGGTGGCATCAAACGGCAGGTCACGGCCCCAGAAATTGATCGGGCATTTCAATTTGCCCGTCAATTATTAGCCGATGTCCGCATTATTCCCCAAACCCATAAAATGATGGGATTAAAATAACCATGGGAATGGGGCACCCCTATTCGGGGGTATACATCGATGATGGCTTGTCGTTATCAGCGGCCAAGGCACGCTACCAATCAAGGCGGCAGTGGCTGAAGCAAGCGGTGGGGCATCCGATGTTGTTGGTGGGCCCACGCCAGGGACCATTGGCTGAATGGCCCTGGGCCCATGCCCATCTGCCCGTGTTTCAAGATCCCTATGTATTGTATTTAACGGGCATTAACCAGTGCCCTTGTGCCTTGTTTTTAGATCCCAACGAGGCAGAGGATGTGGTGATGTTACCCCCCGTATCGGCACAGCGTGTGTTTTGGGATGGGATACGTTTGGGGGCGGGGGATGGGGTGGTGGGCGACCTTACGGGGCTAAAGGCATTGTCCCCGCGGAGGTTTCAGCACCACATTCATCAGGTGATGGGTGACCGGTGCCTGGGGGTGACCCGAATGGGGGAGGCGATGAAATGGCCCCTCATGAACACCTTAAAACGACGGGGACCATGGGTGCATATTGATGACACGATGTGGGCCCAACGGTTGGTGATGGACACGGTAGACTTGCACAATCTATCGGTGGCCATCGATAAAACCAAGCGGGTGTTTGAAGGGGTGATGGCCACGTGGTCATCCCGTCAATCAGAAGACGAGGTGTATGCCCAGTTAATGGGGGGGATTTACCATGAGTCATCATTTGGCCCCTCGTTTCATTGCATAGTGGGGGCCGAAAAAAACGCCACGGTGTTGCATTACAGCAAGCACAACGACCCATTTCCCCAGTCGGGATTGGTACTCTTGGATTTTGGTGTCAGATGGCAAGCCATGCATGCGGACATTAGCCGGGTATTACCCATTGGGGGACGGTTTAGTGGGCCAGAGCGTGAGTTATATGGGTTGGTGCGAGAAACCGCCCAGGTGGCGGCCCGTCAGGTGAGACCGGGTGTGAGTTTACAGGAGGTCAACGAGGTGGCATGGTCCTATTTGGCCCAGGGACTGTCGTCATTAGCGGGGGTGTCGGTCTCGACCGTTTATGACAGGCAGCCACATCAAATTGGGCATTTGTTAGGGCATCAGGTGCACGATGGGGACGAGGACCGGGCGTATCGCCACCGCCCCTTGGTGCCGGGGATGGTCCTCACAATTGAACCGGGGTTCTACGGCCAGCTCACGGGCATGGGGTGGCAACAGTGGGTGGGCATTCGATTGGAAGACAATTATGTGGTAACCGATACGGGGGCACAGTGTTTATCAGCCGATATCCCGATTGATCCTGGGCTCATCGAGTTGGCATTGAGGTAGTATATACCGGTTCAATAGACAGTCGGCTACTGTTACCAAGTTAGAAGGGTTGGGCGTGTAAAAACGGATTGGGTCGCATGATGACCATGCGGGCATAGATGGTTGAAGGATCAATATCCTGATTGGCGGTGTTGTATTCTTTGTTGAGACCACAGACTGACTCAATCGAGAGAGAAATGGTAGAGGAGGAGGTAAATTGAAGTATCTGGTTGCTTTGTGCCATGGTTTGATGGGTTGAATGAAGTTCTTTTTCATATTGACTAAATGGACAGGTATTAGAAGCACGTGGTGTCGAACTTGAGGCAAACGCCAAAAACTCATTGGGTGAAAACGATACCAAGTCTTGGGGGTCAATACCATTATCGGCGTCTTGTAAAGTAGCAGACACATGGGTGGTGCTGCATTGGATGTTAAAATTCACACTCACGGTACGGGCATTAAAGCATTGCCATTCCGGGCTATCCGTACGATCCAAAATAAACGCAATGGTTTTATCTTGCCGGTACGCCATGGTTTTTAATAACAGTTGACTTAAAAATGAATTGACGGTGGCGACGGAGGCGGCCTGACGGACGGTAATTTTTAACACCGCATTGAGTGTGATGGATTGAATAGCCACCGTACCAGTGCCCCAACTAGTTGGGGCGATTGCATTAACGGTAGCCAGAGTTGCAAGGAAGGATGGTGTATTATAGGTAGGGCTTATGATGGTATCTGAGGAATCGGAGCCCCCCACCACCGCCACATAAATGATATCCCCGCTACTTCGTGCCGTTGCCGTCAATCCGGGTGCAATGGCGTAGTTATGGGTGGACGAAACAGTACGAAATGATCGGGTGGTGGCGTTGGTGTTAATCCATGGCTGGGCATATGACATCTCAACACCCAATAGCAAGAATGCAAGACCCAATACCCATTTGATCATGTTAAAATCGCCTCCCGTTACCCTGCGGCTGACTGTTATACAGCCCACTATAGGCACCCAAATAATGCGTGCCGGTATAAATAAAGGTATAGACCTGAAACAAAGGCCAATTGTTACCATCTACCTTCGTCCAATCAACCAAGTCTAACTCCCATTCATCGGATCGATCGGCAGGGGTATCATCTTCTGTATTCGCATCGGGCCAGCTTAAATTGGATTGTTTAAAGGTCAGAACCCCATTGCCGGTACGTTTGACCAATAGATAGAGGGTAGTGGGTGGAAGTGCGGCCCCATTATAGGTGGGGTCAACAAAGGTGATGCTACGGGCACTTCCCCCCATGGTCATGCGTTGAAAGGTGCCAGTTGACCAATCAATGACCGACGATGGGCTCTCGTTGAATTGCCCCCCCAACACCCCGGTAACCAAGGCAGAACCTTTGACCATGACCCCCCCTGTCAAGGTATTAAACTGTCCCCCTATCATGACCGAATAGGGAAGGCCAATACCCGGTCTGGCCACCTGAATCAACTGGTCTGGACTTGCTTTATTGGGTGAAAAAAACCATTCACTCAGGTCAAAGCGAATGCCGTTGGAGTGGTTAGTAGAAGGAATCAGATGTTGTAACACCGGAATATCGGACAACCCTTGCGGGCTGTTGCGTGCACCGGTGCGATAGGGACCGTACATAAGGGTGTACTCTTTCTTAGTAACCCCTACTTGATAGGCAATATTTTTGATCACATAGGTTGTGCCACCCGTGAGTAATCGCATCCGAAGAGTATTACCGTCGTCACGGTAAGGCATCATGGTATTGGGTACGCCGGATGGTGCTGTGGGGGCTGAAATTGGAAAGTCGTAGGGAAGGTAGCGGGTGACGCCCGAGGGGGACAATTGAATGGTGGCAGAGTTAGTTACATACAATGGGATGGGACTGGATGCCAACGGGGAAGTGACCATGGGACCCGGTGCAAATTGTTGGACCAATGTCGATACGTTCGTTTGATTAGGACTTAAAACAGGCTCAGTGGGCCAATTGGTTGTGATCTCATAGATATTATCATGGCCCGCTTGTTGGAAGTACCAGTTTAGGGAAAAGAAGACTTGTAAGTTGCCATCCTGTAAATTCCAACTTCGTTCTGTTCGTTGGGAGGCATCGAGTTGGGGGAACGTCATCAACCCATTTTTTAATAAGTAAAGCGGGCCGTTGACCACCAAGACCCGATTGTTAATCGACGCAATGGACCCCTCAACCCAATTCAACCGCAATTGATTGGTGATAGGGTCAAATGCCAGGGCGTCAATGGTAATCTGGACTGAGTTAGAACTGGGAATCAGAAGGCCACGGTTAATGGTAACGCCTGTGGGGGACATGACACTTTCTTGGTTTTGCCACTCAAAGTAATTATCGCCATAAACCAGGCCATGAGGTAAGAACATCAATACCCATCCCAAAAAGAGCATCACCAGTCGATGATGGCAAGTGATGAACCTAAAAAAGCGAGGGATCCACGATGGCATCGTCACTTCAACCCCTTGATCACGTCACCCAAGATATAATACTTTGGTTCACCCGGTTTGCCAGATGGCACAAAAAAGAGGGTGTATATCGTATGCCCACTCACAAGTGGCCCATCCCCCAAGTGTTGGCCGGGCCACATTACCTGATACTCAGGTAGTATCTTGGCCGAAGAGGAGTCATCTCGAGATCCACCGATGCACTCTTTAAAAATAGTAACGGTTCGTGTCAGATACTGAGAACCCTGGGTGTTTTCTTGAATAATGGTCATAACAAAGGGGGTGGGGTCTGCCAAACTTTCAGTATCCAAACAAATGTCTAACGTGCGCAAAGATTGCGGTTGACTGATCACATCATTGGTTAACACAAAAAGATTGGCATATACGCCATTGGTAGTCGCGATACCAATATTTTGTTGAATCATTTCTTTCGGCCTAATAAACCAGTTATTCTTACCTGCTACACCATCCAACACCCGCACACTGCCGACCAGGTGGGTGAACGATGCAGTGTCTTTTTGCAAGGCCATGGGCACGCTGAGGTTTAATACCCCCTGGGCGACTTGATGCAAGGTCTGGCTTCCCGTGTTTGGTTCGGGCCCCATGACCACTTTGCCTTGTATCTGATTTGTGACACCAAATGCAGTGTTTCCCATGTGCATATTGGGCCGGGTATACACCCGAAAAAAATTGGCCACATTGAACCGGGTGAGAAATTGTGATGAGGTACCATCATTAGCGGTTGTATTGGCAACGGACCACTCGGATTGTAACACTTGGGCCCATCCCGAGTGGGTAATACCCAATAGGATCAGCACCCCTACCATGATATGTGGTACGCATAACCCAGTCATCGCCCTTACCAATCGACGGACGGGATACCGTAACATGTAATGAAAAAAATCAATCCAATATCGGATGCTGGCCATAGACCCAAAGTATCGCATCACATAAAAGCTGTCGATACATGGCCAATCTCAGGGGGGAGATGGGACGCCACCCACTGGTTGAAGCGTGATCGATTAGCTGGGGTGGGGGTAGGGATAAAGCACACCGATCCTGATCCCGACAGATAAAGCGGTAGGTGCCACTCCCTTGCGTGGGTGGCCAATGTGGCCAGCACGGGAATGTGGGCCCATACAACGGGTTTAAAATCGTTTTGGGCATCATGGGTCCAATCGGGAAGGCGGTGTCGGGTGTCATCCAAGGAGCGATAGGCCTGACCAGACCACATGGCGGTGTTGGGAATCAACAATTGAACCTCGCCCGTTAAAATGGGGGCACAGGGGGTCACGATTTCGCCGTATCCCTGTACATGGGCCGTGCTGGCACCCAAAAAAAACGGCACATCCATGCCAATTGATTGGGCCAACTCCTGGGTTTCTTGTTTAGTTAAAGGTGAAGATAGCCATGGGCCTAGTCCTTTTATCACGGCTGCCGCATTGCTGCTCCCCCCCCCCAACCCACCGCCCACCGGAATGCGTTTGATGACGGTGACATGCACCGGATGACGCAATCGGGGGGCCAATGCACGCAAGACAGTGTCAATCGTGCTGCTGCCAGGTGGTATCGTGACCTGAGGCGATACAAAGGTAACCCCCATGCGATCGGCCGGGGTGATGGTAAGGTGATCGTGTAAGGCAATCAATTGAAAAACCGAGTCAATGGGATGGTAACCCGTGGCATCGGGCTCAAATACCCGAAGGTAAATATTGAGTTTGGCGTGGCTTTTAAGCTCAATACAACCATCGGATGGCAGGGTCACAAGTCTCCCTTTTCGGTAAAGGGCAATACCCCGAGTGCGGATAAAATGGCGTGATTGGCTTTGGGAAAGGGAAGGGTGTGCAGGTCATCAAG
>RGUG01000082.1 GCA_010027915.1 bacterium
AATGAGCCCCACCCATATCCCTGGGTTTTCGTCCCCCACCGCATGGGTCACCACCCATTGGGGGGCACCATGTGGCCATGTGATAGGGGGCATATTGGACACTTGGGAAAAAGGGGTCAATGAACTCTTGGGGCAACCAACCACCAGACCCGATGCTCACCGGCGCAGTATCCACATTGCCGAAATCAAACACTCCCTCCAACAAGATCAGAATGCCCTGTACCCAACCGATACAATCTGTTGTTGCAGCTGGCCACGAAAACCAGCCCGACACCGCCATCAATGAGTATGTGATGGCACCCATCGCCATCCCCATTGACAACGCCTCTTGTGTTGTACCGTCAGTTGGCAGCACCCTCCATTTCCCTCCATCCTAATCCATCACTTGACAAATAAAAAAAAGTGCTTACCATAGTACGCATCCATGCGATGCACCCACCACCACCCGCATCGCATGGACCTTTGATTTTAGTTATCCATTGGGTCGTTTTAAACCCATTTTTTCATGGTGACCTTTGTTTCACTGCCACCCCTTGAGGTTCAAAATAGACACGGGTATACTGGCCTTATGAGCAACCCATTGTCATCGTCCCCCCACCCTATCATCTCACTGGATCAACCCTTGCAACATCCGGCCCTAGAATCCATGGTGCGGGCCAAATGGGAGGCCCATCCAGAATGGGCCCAACCAAACGGACACCCCACTTTTTCGATTGTCATCCCCCCCCCCAATGTAACGGGTACGTTGCACATTGGACACGCCTTACAACATACCTTGATTGATATATTGGTACGTACCGAACGACTCAAAGGCCATTCGGTGCTATGGGTACCCGGCACGGATCATGCCGGCATTGGCACCCAAACAGTCGTGGAAAAAGCCTTGGCCGCCGAAGGCCACCCCAAATCCGAATGGGGCCGAGACGCCTTTTTGCAACGGGTGTGGGAGTGGAAAGCCCAATATGGGGGCACCATTACATCCCAAATGAGACAATTGGGCATTTCGGTGGATTGGAGCAGGGAGCGGTTTACCATGGACACCGGATGCAGCCAGGCTGTCCAAGAAGCGTTTATCCGGCTGTATCATCAAGGCCTGATTTACCGGGGGTTTTACATCGTCAACTGGTGTCCCCGATGCTTGACCGCTTTGTCGGATATTGAAGTCAACCATCACGAAACAGACGGTCATTTATGGCATATTCGCTACCCCCTCTATCACGACAACCATCGCACCATCACAGTGGCCACCACCCGTCCCGAAACACTGTTTGGGGATCAGGCGGTGGCGGTGCATCCCGATGACCCGCGTTATCGGGATGTAATCGGTCAGTCGGTGCGGGTTCCCATTAGCGGACAGATCATTCCCATCGTGGCAGATGATACCGTCGACCCAACCTTTGGGTCTGGGGCGGTTAAAATCACCCCTGCCCATGACGCCAACGATTATGAAACCGCCCAGCGACACGGCTTGTCACCCCGATGGATCATGAATGAAACCGGGTACATGATCAACTGTCCCCCACCCTATGAGGGCCTATCACGAGAAAGGGCACGGCAAACACTGGTAGATGCCCTGTCAACCGAAGGGTATTTAGACGCGATCAGCCCCCACTCCTTGAACCGTGCCGAGTGCTACAAATGTCAGACCGTCATTGAACCTTATTTGAGTAAACAATGGTTTGTGGCCATGTCAAAGTTGGCCCCCCGCGCCATGGCCGCCGTTGCCAATGGCGAGATTGAGATTATCCCCCCACGATTTGAGAAACCGTACGTTGACTGGATGGAAAACATTCGGGATTGGTGTATCTCGCGCCAAATTTGGTGGGGACACCGTATTCCCGTGTGGTACGACACCCAAGATCCGGAGCATATGGTGGTAGCCGCCTCTCCCCCCAACGATGGGCGGACCTACACCCAAGATCCGGATGTATTAGACACCTGGTTTTCATCCGCCCTATGGCCTTTTTCTACCATGGGATGGCCCGAGAATACGTCAGATATGGCCACTTTTTACCCCACCCATACGTTGGTGACGGGGTATGACATCATCACCTTCTGGGTCTCCCGCATGATCGCCATGGGATTGGCGTTAACGGATCAGGTTCCGTTTAAGCGGGTGGTGGTGCATGGGTTGGTCCGTGACCAACACGGCAAAAAAATGAGTAAATCGTTTGGCAATGTGGTCAACCCGCTGGATCTGATGACAACGTATGGCACCGACGCCTTGCGTTTCTCATTGGCACGACTCGCCACGATGGGGGGGCAAGACATTCGGTACAGTGATGACAAAGTCGAAGCTGCCGCCCACTTTGTGAACAAAGTATGGAATGCCGCCCGATTTGTCATGATGGGCGTGGGCAATGAGCCGCTTTATCCGCTGACACGGCCCACACCCCACCATGTAGCCGACCGTTGGATCTTGGGTGAATTGGACGACTTAATCGTGTCACTGAACCAGGGCCATGCCACCGCCCACTTTGCCCAAACGGCCGATCGGTTGTGGGAGTTTATATGGAATCGGTGGTGTGATTGGTATCTCGAAATGAGCAAGTGTCACAAGGGTGACTCAAGTCGCACGTTGGTATACACACTCACCCAATCATTGATTCTATTGCATCCCATCATGCCCTTTGTCACCGAAGCCATTTGGGATACCCTCTTAAAACATCCCCAGTTGGCCGAGGAATTGCCACCCAGTATTTCATTGGCACCTTGGCCCAGCGTATCACCCAATGACCACCCTGAGATGCCAGATGTTCAGGCCATGAAAGCGGTGGTCACCGAGTTACGACGGATTCGAAAAGAAGTGGGCATCTCACCAGGCAAAGGCATTTCGGTGCGGGTGGTGGCCCCTCCGACTGAGCAGCAGTGGTTAATGCAAACCTTGCCCTACATTCAAAAACTAGCCAAAGTCGATCATCTAACCTTCAGCGAGACGTTGGATGACATCCCCCAATCGGCCACGGGGGTGGTGGACCGCATAGAGCTGAAGGTACCCTTGGCCGATGTGATCGATTGGGGCGAAGAACGGCGACGACTCGAAAAAAAACAAGCCAGTGTGGCCCAGGCCTTGGCCCAAGTCACCGATCGATTGGCCCAACCAGGATTTATCGCCAAAGCCCCTGATCATGTGATATCCAAAATGAACGAACAAAAAAACAGTTTGTCTGCCGAATGGGCCGCCCTTTCTGCCCAGTTGGAGCGGATACCATGACGCCCATTACCAGCCAACAATACCGCACCCAACACACCGAAACCACGCGAGCCGACGCCGAATCGGTTAATGCCCTCGTGGTGGCCATTGAAACAAGGGTCCGCACAGAAAAAGACCAGGCCCTGTTGGCATTGGCCAGGCAATGGGATGGGGTACCCGACACGTTTTCATTGGTGGTCACCCCTGACGAAATCAACCACGCATTGACCATGGTACCGGCCCCCGTGATGGGGGCCCTTCAGCGTGCCCATGACCAAATTCAAGGCTTCCATCGCCACCAATTACCGGCCAACTGGCAACATAGCCCCACACAAGGTGTGACCTATGGCATGCGATACCATCCCATTGAATCGGTGGGACTGTATGTGCCGGGGGGCAGGGCCCTGTATCCATCCAGTGTGCTCATGAATGCCATCCCGGCCAAGCTGGCGGGGGTGCGTCAACTGGTGATGACATCCCCCCCCCAATCCAATGGTCAGTTGCATCCCGTGGTCATCGCAGCCGCCCAGCTGGCAGGGGTCACCCACATCATCAAAACCGGCGGGGCCCAAGCCATTATGGCCTTAACCTATGGCACCGAAAGTGTGCCAAAAGTTGATAAAATTGTCGGGCCTGGCAACAAATATGTAGACGCCGCAAAAAAAAGGGTATTTGGCCGGGTGGGCATTGACAAACCCGCTGGCCCCTCTGAAGTGGCCGTATGGATCGATCATATCAAATGGGCCCCATGGGCGGCGTGGGAATGTTTGGCCCAATTGGAACATGATCCCGATGCACGGGCGGTGGTGGTATCCCATCATCCTGATTGTTTAGAGGCCGTGGCCACTCAGGTGGTCAGCGGCATGGCCCAGTGCCAACGAACGGCTATTTTATCCCGTTCTTTGGATCAGTTTGACTGTGTGCTCACCCAAGACGATGAGGATGCCGTGACCCTACTCAATGAGGTGGCATGCGAACATGTGGTGATCTTGTCTGATGATGCCCCGGTATGGGCACCCCGCATTCGGCACGCCGGAACCCTCTTTTTGGGGCCTTATACCCCTGTAGCAGCAGGCGATTACATGGGCCCGAATCATGTGTTACCCACCGATCGTGCCGCCCGCTTTTCATCGGCATTGGGGGTCATGGATTTTATGACGAGTGTCAGTACCCTGGCCCTCACCAAAGACGGGTTGGCGTCCATGGGACACGACATTCAAGTATTGGCAGGGATTGAAGGATTGGATGCACACGCACAAAGCGTGCAAGTGCGGTTATCCAACCCGGATGACACACCCTCCCCCTCTTAAGTCCCCCAGGGGACATTCCACCTCTCATCACAACCGGATCTAAAACAGATGCATCGTTCTTGATACCTCTACTTACCAATCCAGGACAAGCAAAAAAAGTTCATCAACCCTGTCTCCACCTCACATGTCGGCGGGTGCGGGCAGGCAATAACCGACGCACCATGGTACTCCACTCCCCTTGCGGGAAGGATCAGGGTGGAAGTATGACACCCCTTGGCAAGGCGGGATCGTTCTTGGCTCCATTCGCCGCACCGTATCGACTCCTGTCAACCCAATCAAGCGGTAGAGCGACACCGTTGGCCTTATCTGGGTTCGGTCCCACGCAAATGCATGACATCGATCTTCAATCAAAGGGCTTCTGCCAACCTTGGGTCACTGACCTTGTGCCACTGCCCCAACAACATCACTTAACCAGTGATCACGCGTCCTGTCCGAGCTCCGCTGCCCGGTAGCCTCATGGTGATCTTTTTCTAACGTCCCTCACTGCCGATTAGGGGGGACCGGTCAAGCCCCCGTTAAATTAGACAAAAAAGCTTTGACATAGCTATACCGCGCGGTTAGACCATTCATACAAATTTTTCTATCATTACATACAAAAAATACACAAAAAATAAAATGGCCAGTAAAAATTGCCCATATACCCAACGAGAAAAATGCTCTCTCAATTCAATTGTATCGTTATCTTTTTCCTGAAAATGTTTACTAAGATAACGCGACACCATCGCACCTAAAAAAGAAACACACGAGAGCAACAAAAGCATAAATTCTGGTTTGTAATTCAAAATAAAAGACATGATCTATGGCCTCGCATAATTGTACATCATTGAGGCCGAACCTGATGTTATCCCAAATATTGGAGGAAGAAACGGGATAGCACCCCTTATGTAAAAAAGCGAATCCGAGAGTGTAGGGTTTTTATATGTATTATAGCCACCCCAAGCATTCCCTGCTAGTGCAAGCCCAAAGCCAACACCTTTCACACCCGGATGCGGCACCATTTGCAACCCCGACCCCGCAACCCCCAACACATCTGGTCCGTACTTATTAACCGACCGCTTCGCATCATTAAATTTATCAACCGGACTCCTCTCTTCCCTGGTATCAAACCACGCATGTCGGCCCAATTCATTAAACGCCATCCCATATCCACCCGCCAATGCACCCTGAACAAAATCACCGCCTGTCGCCCACGACGCAGCCCCTCCCACAAGCGCGGCCCCGGCTATACTCCCAAACCCGTTATTCCCAGTCATTCCCATTATCGTCGGTGACAACGCCTGCCCTACTCCTGCCCCAATCGCCCCACTCCAAAAATTCCCGCCCTGCAGGGATGAGCTTATCCCTCCCGCTATACTATGCATCGCTATTTTCTCGATTCCCCCTTGTGCAAATCCAAATGCATCAGATACACCCCCAACCATATTAAAGACACCAGCTCCAATTGCACCTCCAATTGCCGATTGCCCTACCGCATTCCAATTGACCTGGCCCGTCATAGACAATTGTACTGCCACATTCGTCGCTGCACTTATTGCAGCACCATCCAACATTGCCCCTAACAATGTACCTAGCCCAGGACAAATCGCACTAAATAATTCAGTAAAAAACTCCCCATCCGGATCCACATACATCAACGGGTTGTTCCCCGCATACAAATACGGATTAAACGCCTGTCCCGCCGGGTCTTCCGTCAAAAACCGCCCTATTCTCGGGTCGTAGTACCGCTGGTTG
>RGUG01000083.1 GCA_010027915.1 bacterium
CTGTTTCCCCCTACCCTATGATGGTGCCTCAACCCGCCGTGTACGATGAGTTGCTGGCCAAAAACCGATACGGGGCCCATGATTTGCCTGCTTTATTAAGTCCCGAAGCCCTGCCTGTTATGCCCGAATTAGCCAGGCGAGCCATTCAATTAACCCGCATGCGATTTGGGTCTGTGATGGAATTATTCATCCCCCTTTACCTATCCAACTATTGCTATAACCGTTGCACCTATTGTGGCTTTAGTATGGACAATCCCTATCCACGCACCCGATTGAGTGAGGAACAAATACTGACGGAAGGACAATTACTTTATAACAAAGGGTTTCGTTCGGTTCTATTGTTAACCGGAGAAGCACCCGATATGGCGGGTGTCTCCTACATTGAAATGGCCATTCACAAGCTAAGACCCCTGTTTCCTGCCATTGGCATCGAAGTGCAACCCATGGGCCGGGGTGATTATGAGCGACTTTTGCAAGCGGGTGCCGATCATGTGGCCTTATACCAAGAAACCTACGACCCGGATGTGTACGATGCGGTGCATGTATCGGGTAAGAAAAAAAACCGTACCTATCGGTTGGACGCCATTGAATGGGCCGCCCAAGCCGGATTTCCGAAACTATCCATGGGTGTGTTATTGGGATTATCTGAGTGGCGGCAAGATGCCCTGGCACTAGGAAAGCATTTGGCTCACATGAAAAAAAAATACTGGCGAACCCATTTTTCTATCTCAATTCCCCGAATCAAAGGGCAGTTTCAATCGTTTAAAGAAACCCATGCGGTCAGCGACGCCAACCTAAAGCAACTGATCATCGCATTCCGACTTTGTTTTCCTGATATTGGGATTACCTTGTCAACCCGAGAACCGGCTGAGTTGAGAGATGAATTGATCCCTTATGGCATTACCAGTATGTCAGCCGAATCCAAAACCTCGCCCGGTGGTTATTCGGGGCTGGATGCCGAAGGGCAGTTCGATACGGCCGATCATCGGGATGTGGGACAAATCATGGCCATGCTACAACGCCAACAATTGGATCCCGTTTTTAAAAACTGGGACCCCAATTTGTAGGTCATCGACCATCCTTTGTAATTGACGAAGTCCCTTCATTCCGTTAAGTTGGGGGCCTCGTTGCGTCCGTAGCTCAATGGATAGAGCGTCAGACTTCGGATCTGCAGGTTGGGGGTTCGACTCCCTCCGGACGCGCCAACACAAGGCATCAGCGAGGCAAATGCGGCGGGGCGGGTTCTGTCATAAACAAATGGTCGGCCATGGCGTAAGTATGAAAATGATACAACACCAACCATCCAATATAAGAACCCAACACCAAAAGGGCAAGGCCAATGACCCCTTTCGAAAGCCCAGGGCGACGCTTAGAAAAGCGTTTCCAAAGCTGCCATTCAGCCACGCCACATACCAAGACAATCAATCCGTAACTCACCAAATGTGAATGAACATACGGGTAAACCCATGCAAAAAGTTCCGAATAAACGCCCCCTACTTGGTCCATCCAGTGATACGCCGGGATACGATTGATCATGCCAACACCTCCAACGCCATGGTGTGGATCAACCCGTCGACCACCCCACATTTGGGAACCAGAACCTGCCGAACCTTGAGCAATGCCAGCACCCGATTCAAAATGGCAAGGGCTGGCACAATCGATTCGGCACGATCGGGCTTTAACCCATAGCGAAGGATTCGCTCTTCAATCGATAACCCACCCAATTGTTGCCATAACATGGTTATTTTTTTGGGCCGAATGGGCAGTCCCTCTTTATAACCCAGCATGCCCGGTAATTTTGAGACATTGCCACCCGTTCCCATGATCACCCAATCCCCACGTGGCAAACCGGACAATACCTGGGACAATTCGTCTCCCTTCGCTGCGGTGGCCTCCCCAGCGACTCCTGTCACATGAGGGCGAAGGGCCCCAACGGGGACACTGGTCTGTAACAAACAGTGGTCACCTTGATAGGCACTCAACTCTGTACTACCACCCCCGATATCAACATATAAAACCAACTCCTGGGTTGTCCTGGGCGGACAAGCCGCCACAATGAGCTTCGCTTCTTCAAGGCCGTCAATGATACGCAACGGCACCCCTGTTAGTGCCGACACCCATGCCACCATTTGATGGCCGTTGGAAGCCGTACGAAACGCTGAAGTGGCCACCCCGTCGGTATAATCCGGTGACAACACCCGAAGCCAATGGGCCATACCATGGAAAGCATCCGCCAATAATCGTTGGTAATGGCGACCAATTTCACCCGAACAAAAGACATCTTGACCAATCGGAAAAGGCAGGCGATAAAAGCCTACTTTTTTAACCAAAGGACCGATTGGCGTATGGATTACATCGCCTACCATCAGTCGAATGGCATTGGATCCGGCATCGATCGCCGCCAGACGCTTAAGCATCCGAATGTCCGGATACCCATTGGGCCAACTCAAGCTGAGATCTAACTTCGGGACGGGCCCCCGTCGATGGAAACGACACACCATCGGAACGGGATTTGACCGTATCTGCCAACTGAACCGAAAGATAATGCATCAATTCCTGGCGATGCCCTTGCTCATAGACCGGGAACGCCACTTCAATACGAGAATCAAAGCTACGGGTCATCCAATCGGAGGAGGACAGCCAAATCAGATGCTCACCCCCATGATGAAACCAAAAAACACGAGAATGCTCTAAAAAACGGTCCACAATACGCACCACCCGAATCGGTAAGGATGGATCAGGAACCAAGGAACACATCCCCCGAACCAGCAAGTCAACCTGGACGCCCGCTTTGGCTGCAGCCACTAATTTGGCTATCAGTTTGGGATCGGTAAGGGCATTCACTTTGATCACACACCGTGAATACTGGCCCCGCTTGGCCGCTTGGATTTCGTAGGTCAAGAGTTTCAAAAGGGATGTCCGCAATCCGAAGGGGGAGACCCCAATGGATTGAAACGGTTTGAACCGGGTGGGATTTTCCATGAATCGAAACAAACGGGCCACATCTTGCGTGAGTCGTTTGTCCGTGGTTAGTAACGCATGATCCGTGTAGAGGGCGGCTGTTTGTTCATTGAAGTTGCCTGTGGCCAATATCGCATACCGAACCATTCCCCCTTTCTCACGACGCTCGATCAATGCCAGTTTGGCATGCACCTTTAAAGATGGAACCCCCATGATGACCCGCACACCGGCATCGGTTAATAACTTGGCCCATTGAATATTGGCCGCTTCATCAAACCGTGCCTTTAGTTCAATGATCACGGTTACTTCTTTGCCATTTTTAACCGCGTTTAACAAGGCATTGACCACATACGATGGATTGGCCAATCGATACAAGGTCATGTTAATGCACTTAACTTTGGGGTCAATGGCGGCATCACGTAGCAAGTCTAATACATGAGAAAACGAATGATAGGGATAGTGCAATAACACACTTTGTTCCTTCAGCACATCCCATAATCGTGGCGATGCCATCAAAGCGGGGTGATAAACGGGGGTGTGGGGAGAATAATAAAGATCAGACCGACGGACTGGAAACCCGATAAAATCTTTAAAGTTATGGTAACGTCGACGCAAGGGCAACAGGGTGTCATGTCGGCCCAGCCCCAACTTTTTGGTTAAAAAGGACACCATGCTAGTCGGCATTTTTTGCTCATAAATCAAGCGGACCGGCTGTCCGTGCCGACGTTGCAACAAGCTTTTTTCAACCGTCCTCAAATACCCCTCCATGCTATTTACCTGATTGATCTAGATATCTTGCTCCAGGTCAATGGCCGCATCGCGGGTCAATTTGATGGTATAAGACCGAATACTATCATACCCATGCCCACCAAATAAATCGGGCAACGACAAGCGGATGACATCTTCTAATAACATGATGTCATGGGTACCAGGCAGGCTGGGTAGTTGCAAAAAGCGGGATAAGGAGGGACAAGGCAACTGAATCAGGGCATAATCCGTTTGTTTTTTTCGGGACAATTGAACCATTTGGTACAGGGAACGGTCATCTAATTCAGGAAAAGTCGCCACTTGAGAAAGCATGATGGGCATGAGTGCTGGACGTACGGTATGGGTAAAATAATACCGTACAAACTCGGTTTGGGGATTGGTAAGCTCGGTATCCGATCGCAAATAAACCGATTCTTTGGCCAGTAATTGAATGAGCTGATCAAACACCTGCTCAAATGCCCCTTGCTGATCTTTGACAATCCGCTGAATCTCGGACAAGATACCCTCAGGTTTTTCTTTCGATAAAGCAGGACGCACACGAAGGGCGGCGTCACGTCGCAACAATGCCACCCTGACACGAAAAAACTCATCCAAATTGGATGAGAAAATACCCAAAAAACGAAGACGCTCCAATAACGGAACACGGGGATCCGCCGCTTCTTCTAACACCCGCTGGTTAAAGGATAACCAACTGATATCACGATTCGCATAGGGCAAAGAAGCGGGAAAAACCCACATAGACTAACTAACCGTTAACCAATCACTGCGTTCGTTTGACGCCCCACGAACCAATTCAAAATACCGTGACTGAATGGACTGGGTAATCGGTCCTGCCGTACCGGACCCAATCACACGGCCATCAATTTCTCGAATGGGCGTGATTTCGGCGGCTGTACCCGTAAAAAAGAGTTCGTCCGCCAAAAACAGTTCATCACGAATGATGCTTCGATAGGACACCTTGAGCCCCATCGACTGGGCAATCCAAATGGCGGTGTCCGCTGTAATCCCCTTCAATGCCCCGTCAGATGGCGGGGGTGTCGTCAATTCCCCATTTTGGATCATGAAAATATTTTCGCCAGGCCCCTCGGCGACCATCCCATTGACATTCAATAAAATGGCCTCATCAAACCCATTACTCAACGCTTCTTGTTTGGCCAAAATAGAATTGGCATAATTGGCCGTGCATTTGGCCAGGGGTGGAAGGGTTCGACTATCAATCCGTGCCCATGAACTCATTTTACAACGAATACCTGATTTAACCCCTTCATCCCCAAGATAACTACCCCACCCCCAGGCGGCAATCATTAACTCCACAGGGTTTTTACCAGGATTAAGGCCCATCGTACCATAGCCCACATATAACAACGGACGAATATACACCGATTCCATCCCATGCTGTTGCAACATGCTGCCAACGTCGTTTTTTTTAAGCAATGCTTGGGTGAGACTCACCAACTGAGGTACTGTATAGGTGTGGGGCATCATGTAAATACGGGCCGAATCTAACAAGCGTTGGTAATGCTCGGCCACCCTAAAAAGAGCCGGCCCTTGAGGGGTTTGATACGCACGAATGCCTTCAAACACGCCCGTACCATAATGCAGGGCATGGGTTAAGACATGAATTTTTGCATCCTCAAAACGCACCCAGTCACCGTGATGCCATATCCAATTGGTTTTTAACATGAGCGCTCCTTAAAACGATACCGACGGGCGTTCACGATCAGCCGTCGATACCTCAAAATACGCGTGTTTCTGATAACCAGCCAAGCGTGCCACCAGGCTACCAGGAAAGGTGATCACCACCAAATTGTAGGCTTTTACCGTGTCGTTGTAACGCATTCTTTCAACCGAGAGCCGGTTTTCAGATCCAGCCAACTCATCCATTAAGCGGGCAAATTGGGCGTCAGCCTTTAAATTGGGGTATTGCTCCACCACCACCAGTAACCGAGATAAAGCGGACTCGAATCGGGCTGATGCATTGGCTTTTTGATCCACGGATTTGGCACCTGCCAGTTGGGCACGGGCAGACGCAATCGATTCGAAAACACCCCGCTCGTGAGCGGCGTATCCTTTGACTGTGGCCACCAAATTGGGGACCAAATCCGCACGTCGCTTCAGCTGGTTGTCCACCTGTGCCCAAGATGCATTGACACCCTCCGACATGCGAGCCAATTGGTTTGCAAGCGTCACACCCCATCCCAATAGCCCCACTACCAACACACCCAGCACGATCCATGCCCACTGTTTTTTCATCTTTCGCCTCCTAAATAACCGCTTTTACCCATCACTACCACCCACGGGATGACCCGCCACCACCGGACATCCCTCCACCAAACCCACCGAATCCTCCCACACCAAATCCGACTTCGCCCACGCAGTCGTGTGGCGCGGCGTACCGAGCACCGTCACACAAACCGCGTTTTGGTGGGAGGCACCCGATGGTTCGCGCGTGCGCGCGGAATATCTCTGGGGGTCCTACTC
>RGUG01000084.1 GCA_010027915.1 bacterium
CGAATCGGACAAACTTTGCACCATCAATTATTATTCCTTATTCTTGGTATCAACTCACAATCAAAAGCGGTTCGGACTAACCAGGGGGGTAACCATATCCAATTAAACGTCCGATCACCGGATGATACCACGATAAAGGATGTGTTCAAGTCATCATGGGGTGCCGACCAACCGCGATCCACTTGGCCACCGCCCATCGTTAGGGGGGGGGCGGTTGAGGGGTGACCACTCGCGTCATCGTACGCGCGGGTGACAGACGATACTGACAGGGGCGTAAGGGGGTGTTTAAATGGCCGATCGGACAGGGAATGAGTGGGCATCACCATCAACCAAGGAGAAACGGTTATGATAGTACGACGATCCAATGAGCGAGGGTACATGGACCATGGCTGGTTGCAAACCCATCATTCTTTTTCTTTTGCGTCGTATTATGATCCCCTTCACATTCATTATCGAAGTTTGCGGGTCCTCAATGATGATACCATTGCCCCCCACGCCGGGTTCCCTCCCCATCCCCACGACAACATGGAAATCGTGACCTGTGTCCTCAATGGGTCCGTGACCCATACCGATAGCATGGGGTTTCAGGACACCATTCATGCTGGCGAATGCCAACTGATTTCGGCCGGTTCGGGTATGACCCACAGTGAAATGAACCATGGGGCCACCCCCCTTAGGCTCTTACAAATATGGGTGATACCCGACCGCCAACACACCCCACCGGCCTATCATGTGATCCGTCCCCAATGGGCCAACCGCCGAAACCATGCCCACCTGATGGCCGCACCCGCTGCCTCAGGGTCTGTGGATGGGGTGTTGCCCATCAGCCAAGATGTGTCCATTCGCATGGGGCACTTTGATGCCGGCGTCATGACCAACTTGTGCATCGAAAAAGGCCGGCATCTTTACTTGTATGTCATCGATGGGTGGGTCGCCATCGGCGGGGTGTTGGGTACCCCAGGTGACGCCCTGATGGGGGTATCGGATGGGATGATCACCCTCGACATCCTGCGCCCCGCACATTTACTGGTGTTTGATTTAAAATAATCCGGTAAGATAATGATCCGGAGGAGAATGATCATGATCGTGAAACGAATGGGTTGGGTGGTGGGTATCGCCATGCTGTGTTGGGGATCCATGGTCATTTTGGGTTCGTTTCAGTCAGTGCCCGAACGTACCATGTCAGAAGCCATTGGCACCATTCTCAATACCCATGTCGACCCTCAGATTCTCAATGATGACTACTCCAAACGGGTGTTTGCCTTGTATATCAAACGACTGGATCCCGGCAAACGATTGTTTACCCAGGCAGATATCAACCGGCTCCGAGCATTCGAACTCACCCTGGATGACGCCGTGCGCGAAAATGACGAGCGCTTGGCGGTGTTGGCCCACGAAATCCTCACCCAGCGCATTGCCGAGGCCCAGGCCACTGTTACCGCATACCAAGACACCCCCCACCAATTTGAAGTACCCGAATGGCTCGAGACCGATTTTGATCAACGGGCGTACCCAGCCAACGATGCCGATTTCAAAGACGAGTGGCGTCGTTTTGTCAAACACCAAGTATTGATGGGTGCCATGACCGCCATCGAATCCCAGGCGGCGACCCAAAACCCCCAAACCATCGAAGATCCCGCCGTCGAAGCTGAGGCACGTCGCAAAGTGGCCCTTCAAATGGTGGATTATTTCAAGCGACTCAAGTCAGATACCCTGGCAAAGCGGACCCAATGGCTGATTGATGCCATGGCCGGGGCCTTTGATCCACACACCGCTTATATGGCCCCCGAAGACCGCAATGAATTTGATATTGGCATCAAAGGCTCACTCGAAGGCATTGGGGCCGTGTTACAAGAAGAAAACGGGACCATCAAAATCACCCGGGTGGTGCCAGGCAGTCCCTCCGCACGGTCCAAAAAAATGGCCGCCCAAGATGTGATCTTAAAAGTAACCCAAGCCAATGGGGATACCACGGACATGGCGGGGTTAAGCGTCATGGATGCCGTAAAAGTCATTCGGGGAAAAAAAGGTACCGAGGTCACCCTGACCATCAAAAGTCCCGATGGCAAAGTGTCAGTGGTGACCCTGGTTCGGGATGTGATTCAGTTAGAAGAATCATATGCCAAATCAGCGGTGGTGTCCTTGCCCAATGGGGAGCGGGTTGGTTATTTGTATTTGCCAGGGTTTTACCGTGATTTTAATGACAGCAATGCCCGCAATGCAGCGGATGATGTCAAGCAGATTTTGGCCTCATTTCAACGCCAAGGGATAACGGCCATGGTGTTTGATTTGCGAAACAACGGGGGCGGGGCATTGGATGACGCCGTCAAAGTGGCCGGTTTGTTGATCGAATCGGGACCTGTGGTGCAAGTGCGCGACCGGTTTAACCGGCGTTATGTGTACACGGATTATGACCGGGGCGTGGCGTTCACGGGTCAGGTGGTCGTACTGGTGAATACCTTTTCAGCCTCCGCCTCCGAAATTGTGGCGGGGGCCTTGCAAGACTATGGCCGGGCCTTGATCGTGGGCGGTCAGCACACCTATGGCAAAGGCACCGTGCAGCAGTTGCTGACGTTGCCTGTGGATCGCATGGGGTCAGTCAAAGTCACCAATCAAAAGTATTATCGGGTGACCGGGGCGTCCACGCAATTCAAAGGGGTGGTGCCCGATATTATCGTGCCCCAATCCGAAGATTACCTTGAAGTAGGCGAAGAAAAATTGCCCTATGCATTGGATTGGTCATCGACCACCCCCCAATCATTTACCCCCTGGCCCCACACGGTGGACCGAGACGAGGTGGCCAAACGATCGGCGGCACGTATTGCCCAGTCATCGCCTTATGCGGGGTTACAGGATTACATCACACGGTACCAAGCCCATCGCAAGCAGAGTAAGGTCACCTTGCAGGCCAGTCAGGCCATCGCCAAACAAAAATTAGTCCGATCGGATGCGGCCCTTTTGGATCGCTTTAAAGTGACCCAACCCGAGATGACCGCCCAGGTTGACATGCCCACTTCCTCTGATACTGACCGTCAAGCGGCCCTCACACAATGGGCCCAACAGTTGGTCACCGACCCCCATATCACAGAGGCCATCCACATTGTGTTGGATATGTCCCATGCAACAGGAGGGCGTGTGGTTGATACCCATCGTTGAGTCGGCGGCTACACGACAATCATGGATCGTCTATCCCCACCAAGTGAAGGAAGAATGGGTGGTATGTGCCCAAACCGTGGATGGGGTCATTGGGTCCTTGCCATTGGTGGCAAAAGACAGTCAAGTGATGATGGCATACATTTTAAATGAACTCATTGAAAACGCCGTTAAATACTCGGCATCCGATGCCTTGCCCGTTCGCATTCAATTGACCCACCGGGCCCAAGGGTTCCGTACCAATATCACCAATTGGTGCACCAAGTACCAAGGCAAACGAACCTTGAATTGGATTCGGGGCATTCATGCCACCCCCATTGGGGAACACTATATCAAGCAATTATGGCGCAGTGCGGTGTCGCCCACCCCACAATCTAAACTAGGCTTGTTGGGGATCTGCCATGATTACCCGGTACAGTTAAATGCCCGGTTGGGTCGTATTCCAGTCCATACCGATTTGTGTCAGATCACGGTGTCAGTGGGGGGAAACTGGGTCGTCGCCACATGATGCCCTTGTCAAACGACTATGTGGTCAAGGTAACACAGTCGGATGTGACCTTGTCCGGTGTCTTTCGGTTTGCGTCTTTGGCCCATTACGATGAGGTATTTCATCCCATTAAGGCCTTGTTTGATCACCCATCACCCGTCACCATTCACCTCCATCAGGTGGTGTTTTTAAACAGCACCGGTATTACCGCCCTTGCCCGTTTGGTCATTGCCGCACGATCGGCTCAGCTAACCTTGACCATCAAAGGTAACAAAGACGCCCAATGGCAACACAAAATGTTGGGGTCGTTGTGTCGGTTGTATGGCGACTTGCACATTGTGATGGAATAATGACCATGGGGTGCCAAATCAACCAAAAAAAATCGATACATTCTTTATGCTGTCAGGGATCGATCTTCCTAACGAAGAGACTGTCAACGGGTGGATGAACCCATAGGGGGGGTGAATGAACCAAACAGGAGGATCGAATGGGCATCAACGGTGACAGGCCAGGGGGTAAACAGTGGGGTCATTGATTGATCGTGTGAAACAATTCACCCAGCGGGTGATGCCCGGTCAGTCGCCCGGATCGGCACCCATGGCGGGTGAGGATCAATGGGCACTGGCGTCGATGCCGTCGGTGGGGCAACCGGTATCCGATGTGGCCCCTCTCAGGATGACCCAATTATTGCCCGAAGATGCCCCCTTATTGACCCGTTTGGCACGATGGGTGGCATCCGATCAAACCAAGGTAACCCCGTCAGAATGGGCCACATTTAAGCAGTGGGTGATGGGCGACGTGGGGGCGTCAGAAGGGGCATGGTCTCAGACGGTTCAGCATGTATTGTCGGTGGTGACCGATCCTGGTGTGTCGCAAGACATTGGGTTAACGGGCTTGGATGCGGTGGTATTAAAGCAGTTGCAAGGGGCCATCCGTCCCTCCGAACCCCTTACCCCCCCGTCAGAGTCAGTGTCCGAAGAGGCGGCCATGCGCAACGTTCGGGATGCGACCCTGGATGCCACGGGACTGTCGCACACCGAGTGTTTGTTCAGGGCCAAGATGGGGGCCTTTCAGTTGTCATCCACGGCGGTCAATCCCTTGATCCATGATATGAAGGCCCGCGGGCTGCTAAATGGCACGGAATCCGAAAAAGAGTTGGCACAAGCGGTGCAAGACTATGTTCGCCTTACCTTTCGGTATCAGTCAGAGCAGGGGGGGATCTCAGGGGGGCTACACACCAATGAAGGACGGGAGGGACGTCCCGTTGACCACTGGCAAACCGTTGATGAGACCATCCAAAAAAAGGGGGGTGACTGTGAAGACTTGGCCATTGTGGCCGGGACTTTATTGGCCCAATTGCTGATGCAACGGGGTGCATCCAGTCAGTCGGTTCAAGAACGCGTCACCCTGGCCGCCGGATATGTGGACACGGGCGAGGGCCTCAACGGCCACGCCCTGATTCGGTTTAAGACCGCCACCGGTGAAGACTTGGCCATTGATTGTACCCAAGACCAACCCGTCCAAGCATTTGCCAACGCCCAATTGGCCCTTTGTTTTGAGGGCAATGACCGGGTCTTTAAGGCCTACCGGGACGTGTCGGATACATTTGAAACCGCTTGGGGAGATGGCAATTTTAACGCAACCAATTTTAAGGCCACATTTGATATTATTACAAATCGATTAAAGCAGGCCCTGGCGGTCGACCTGTCGGTACCGACACCCATTGCAGGGGGCACACGGTTGGTGGGGGCGGATGGCCGCACTGACTTTCCGATCGGAAACTCCACAGAACAGATCAAGAATCAATTTTTTTTCGTTAACAAAGAAACCGTGTCGGATGCCATGGGCACGTTTAAACGCGAGATGTTCACCGTTCAAGTCAATGAGCAGAAGTTTGCATCTTATATGAATAGTGTTCAAGAATCGTTACAGCAGCTGATGCTCCATGCCCATGTGTGGGCCGTGTATTTGAATTCAGTGGCCGAACAAACCAATTGGTTGGTGGCCACCATGGAAGATGAGAGCCAAGTAGAAGAAAAACTAGACGCCTTAAGGCGAGAGTCGGGTACCGCCAAAGTGTTTGACAAGTTAGGGGCGTTTACCAGCAAAGTACAAGGCACCATGGATACGGTGATTAATGAAATGTTTTTGTTTTTAAACTCAATCAATGGGTCCCAGCGGGCAAGAATAGAATCCGAAATCGAAGGGTACGGGCGTGGGGATACCTTTCAAGCCATTGTATCGGGTGTGGCCAACGAGATCAGTGGGGCGTTTGACAAAGTCAGGATCGACGCACGAATCAGCCTGTATCAAAAAATGGGGCAAGTCAACCTACTCAATGCCACGGCGTATTTTAGGTATATCAACTTGTTTTATAAAAAACTAGTTGACCCAACGGATGGTCAAGACATCATCACCC
>RGUG01000085.1 GCA_010027915.1 bacterium
CCGTTCGATTTCGGATGACCCCGTGTCAGGCCACGCTTGGGGATACCCCCCCAAACGGGCCCATCACCCCGAGACCGGGTGGAAGGCGATCTAGCCCCGTTCGATGGTGGCCCATACCCCCCGATGATCGGATGCCCCCGTGTCGGGCAATGCTTCCATTGGGGATACCCGCCCCCCCCGAACGGCCACATAACTCAGAGACCGGGTGGGCTGAGGGGCCGGAAAATCAAATGGGGGCGTTGGAACATGAAACCCCGCCTGACGCACCCGATCAACTGTATCATCATCCCCCAGATTGACCGATGGCTCATCCGGATATACCAACGGTCCCGCATGGGTATAGGGCACCGCATTCCAATCCCCCCATAATACCACGGGCTCATCCCCACACCGACTGACGACCTGATCCAAGAGGTGTTGCATTTGGGCCTGTCGGGTGGGGGCATGAAAGGCCTCTAAATGGGTATGAATCAGGTGACAGGGACCATCCGGATGCTCCAGGGTCATCACTTGGGCCACCCGATTCAATTCGAACGATCGCCAAACCCTTCCCACATCCTGCCGTTTGCCCAATGAGACGATGCGACATGACCGCAAGGGCCATCGACTTAATACCAGCTGCCCTGCCCATATGGTACCAACATGACACCGAACATCCCATGTAAACGGATACGGCACCCAAGGGTGACACCAAGTGGTGGCCCACTCACCGTATGGATAGAGTGAACGCAATGTGCGGTACTGATTGACCCAACGGGACCGAAAGGCAACCCGATCCACCTCTTGAATCCCCACCACATCGGCCTGGCTGTCCACCACCTGTTGACAGACAGCAGCCAATCGCTCTCGAATGAGGTTGCGGGATCTTGTGACGGGTAATAACCCTTCGATCCCGCCACAAAACCCCACATTAAGGCTCAAAACGCGAATGGCTTAGCCCTTTTTAATGATAACCCGCCAATACCCTTCTTCTGAAATACGGGCGACAATTTGATGACCCTCGTTTAATTTTTCAACCGAACCCGGCACATTTTCGATGGGCTCCCCATTGTCGAGCCACACTTCTAATTGTTGACCCGAGGCAATGCCGTCCAATGCCAGACGGGTTTTAACAAAATTTAACGGGCAGGCCACCCCACGAAAATCCTTCACCACCGACTCTGTGGGTGGCGTATCCGATGCGGCTTTGTCTGCCGGAAAGCGCAACGAATCGTCCATGCTTTTGTACAATTTAATCATTTCGTCACCGAGCATATAGACCAACTCGCGGTGCTCATTTAAAAAAGAATAATGGGATAATCGGGCCGCAAAGACCAAGTCTTTAAAGCGATCGGCAATTAACCCCGCCTCAATAAAGTGTTTAACAAAGTGATCAAAGACCGCTTGTTGATCGTGGGCCTCTATCCCACGGGCAATCAACAACATCCGAGACGCTGAAAACACAATCGACCACAATGCCTGGTCAATACTGGCCTGATCGGTGGCATTTTCGATGGCCGACTTGGCATCGGCGATGGTTTTGACATCCACCTCAATCATGTCAAACATACCGGCCGAGCATTCCGCCTTACCCAACCCGATCAAGGAAAAGAAGTCCGCCGCCCCCCAATCACGAAAATAAGCCGGGTTTTCTTCAAAGCCCGGAATGCTCGCATATTTTTCGCATAGTGCTTTGATATCGGATTCCCCTTGGGCATCCACATACGCATCAAACGATGGGTACTGGTCTTTGACTGGAATGTAGCGACCCAACAAATCATGCACAAAATGGGGCACGTCATGAGAGGCCACCTCCCCCAAACGACGGGCAAACCGGGTTTCACCTTCCCGACGAATGGCACCGGCCACCACCCAATAAGCTGGCAACATGCGGCCATCTTTTCGGGATACTTTACCAAAAAACCCCAAATCAGCGGCATGGTGCATGCCACAGGTATTGGGACAACCCGACATATGAATCCGAATATCGGGAATGGCGTCCAAATCCAAGGTGGATTGGGACAACCGTGCTTGGATTTCGGGGGTAGCCCCCCGTGGTAAACAGATCCCCAATTTACAGGTGGCCGCACCCGTACAAGCAATCATGTTGCTCATCATACGGGGCAAGTCCGATTGGGTGCGAATACCTTGCAACCCATTGTAAATGGTACCCAAATAGTCCTCGGGAATATTTCGGATGTACAAATTCTGATCCGTCGACAACCGGATGGTATGCTCGCCAAATGGGGCCAACAAATCGGCCAATCGGGTGGCGTCCTCATTTAAAATATCACCCAAATGCAACGGCACCTTAATCATACAGGCACCCGGTTGAGATTGGGGAAACACATACCGTTTTTTCCATTGATGAAAAGCCGGGGTGTCCACCACGGTGGGCGGGAAATGGGGCCGGCACACGGTGTTTAACACCTCAGGCAAGACCAGTTCTAAGCCCGGGGTTTGTTTGACTTTGGCAAATGATTCGGCCACATATTGCTCAAACAATTCGGGGCCTAATTTTTCATATAAAAACCGAATACGGTTTTCGTGCTTGTTTTTTCGGTTGCCATATTGGTCGAACATGAGCTTGATGGCTTTGGTGACATAATACACATCGGTATCCGGAATCCACTCATGCAGCACATGCCCCAACAAGGGTTTGGCCCCCATTCCCCCTGCCACATATACCTTAAACCCTTTTTGACCCTCTTTGAGAGTGGCAATAAAGCCAAGACAATGAAAACACGCATGGGCATTGTCAGAGGGATGCGATGCAAAGGCGATTTTAAACTTTCGTGGCAAGGTCCATGAATCGGCTTCACGGATCATGCGATCGGTCAAGGCAATCACATAGGGGGTGGTATCAAATGATTCGGTGGGTGACACCCCCGCATCGGCTGACGTCACAATGTTGCGAATGGTATTGCCACCCCCACCACGAGGTGAAAGCCCCACCTCTAATAATCCCGCTATCACAGGCAACACATGGTCAATGTCCACATAATGCAATTGGGTTTCTTGACGGGTGGTCACGTGGAACTCATGGGCCCCATACTGGGCAGAGATAGCCCCGATTTGTTTCAACTGGGCCGGGGTTATCCCACCGGCAGGATTCCGAATCCGTACCATGTGGGTGCCTTCTTTTCGTTGTTCATAAATGCCATACGCCACCCGTACAGCCCGAAATTGGATGGGGTTTAACACCCCGGACTTGAATTTTTCGATGCTATCAGACAAATGTGCCGTATCGGGAGCCAATAACTCAACGGGCGGGGAATAGTAGTTCATGTTGCACCTCAAGATTTAAATCCTAGTATTTTACTAGGGTAAGTAGACAATGAACATATTACAAGGATATGGCAGACATGGGAATAGGTAAGAAACGGATTGTTTTCCCCCTCCCCAAGTAGCCTGGAATGCTGGGGTATCGACATTCCCCTGTGCAACGAAGGGATGTTGTACCGGTTACAATCATCAAACACCTGGCCTATCAAGCCACAGAGCATCCCCCCCGAGCATCCCCATGGCACCGATGCGTCAGATGGGAAGTGGATGGGGCATTGTATACAGTGGGTATATCTGTTGGTGGGCGATACTGGAATCGAACCAGTGACCTCTTGCATGTCAAGCAAGCACTCTAACCATCTGAGCTAACCGCCCTGTTATTCCACCCATCTAACCGTACCAGATTCCCCCCCATTGTAAAAGAGACTAGGCGTCAATGAGCCCGGTTGACACATAGGCTTTTTCCCATTTGGCCACCACCACCGCGGCCACCGCATTGCCCAAAAAATTGGTGATGGAGCGTGCTTCGGATAAAAAGCGATCCACCCCCAATAACAAGGCCAAGCCCTCGATGGGCAATGGGTGCCCTGGCAAGGCATACAAGGTTGCCGCCAATGTCACAAACCCCGATCCGGTGACGCCCGCCGCCCCTTTGGAGGTGAGCAACATGATGCCAAATATCGCCACCAATTGCTCCCATCCCAAGGTCACCCCAAAGGCTTGGGCAATAAACAACACCGCAATCGCCAAATAAATGGCCGTGCCGTCTAAATTAAATGAATACCCCGTCGGCACCACCAATCCCACCACCGCTTTGTCACACCCCATACGCTCTAGTTTTGCCATTAAACTTGGCAGGGCACTTTCCGACGATGACGTGCCCAACACCAAAATCAATTCGTCTTTTAATACCCGTATGAGCTTCAACAACTGAATCCCCATCAGTTTGGTGATGCTACCCAATACCACCACCACAAAGATGGCCATGGTGGCATAACTGCATAGGATCATTTTTCCCAACGACGTCAATGAGGACAGGCCAAATTTTGACACGGTATACGCAATCGCCCCCATTACCCCAATGGGTGACAGGGCCATGATCAATGCAATCGCGGCAAACAACAAGGTATTGAGTTTTTCAACCCCCTTTACAATGGCATGACCTTGCTTGCCTATTTTGGCCAAGGCAATTCCGATGATAATGGCCAATACCAACACGGGTAACATATCCCCGCCGGCTAATGCACCCAACGCACTTTCGGGGATCATGCCCTTCAAGAACCCCGTCATGCCATGATGAACAGGGACCGCCACGCTATCAGGGGTGCTAAGTCCAGCCGTTTTCCCCCATAATCCCGCCCCAGGCTTCACCACCATGGCGACCCCAAACCCCACCACCAACGCCAACGTGGAGACCAATTCAAAATACAACAATGCTTTACCCCCCATTCGCCCCAATTGCCGCGTGTCACTCATGTGACCGATACCGGCCACAATGGTGCAAAACACAATGGGGGGAATCATCATTTTGACCAACCGAATAAACAATTCCCCAATCAACTTGTAGTGCGGGCCCCACTGCGGAACCAAGAACCCCAACACCACCCCCATGCCAATCCCCATGAGTACCCGTGTACTCAAATGCCGTGTCCACTTCATGCAATGCTCCTTTTTTGCGGTATCAAATGTGGTACGTATTCTACATGAATCACTCAAAAAGCATAATGTAAAAGCCGCCGCAACCCACTGGGGGACGAGACACAATGAACGGATCGGGGGATGAGGGGGTGTGTCATGAGCTGGCATCTGCCATTGGGTGACTGATGGATCGGCACCCCTGTGAGCCCCCCCCCGACAACCGCTGCCCGTGTTGTGGGTATACGTCACGCCAACGGGATGTCATCACCAACAACCCAAAACCGGATGATCCCCCGGTATGGTCATCACCCCACGCCCTACTTTTGGCATCCATCCAATTGAAGGGACAGTTGATGCCCACCCACTGGATAACCAACCGGCCGACGATGGGGGTAGGTGATAGTCCCCCATCGAACCGATGCAAGTATGTGGGAGAATCGGCCCCTGATTCACCCGTTGAGTGTAGAAAGCAGTGTGTCTTGAGACTGGCATGATGGGGTGCTTTAACTGCTCATTCGTACCCATTGACCCGCCCCGCTATGAATCAACACCCGTGAGGGTCTGTGTCCCATCGATCGTGCTGGGCACTCCTACCACCCCCCACGACCCCATGCCGTGCGATGTGATACCCAATGACTTATTTACAATATTTGACGTCATACTTGACGCCATGGTGAAGACTGACTACACTTCTTTCCACATTCCAATTCTTCCCCCGTCTTTTTGTTATGACTATCCCCACTCATACTCGAGCAATGGTCTGTCAATGACCTGTATGGGCAGGTTGTTCATGTCTCATTTTTACACTTATTGGCCCTAAGACCTCAGAGCATCACGGCACTTCAATGGAGGAAATCAGTATGGCATTAGTAGTATCAAATTCGGGCAACGCATTAACACCGGCATTGGGCAGCATAAACACTGTCGGTGTGGTGGCTTTATTGACAGTAGCTTTGAAAGCATTGGGGGCATTGGCGGCCATGCCATTGCATACTCCCCAATCGCAAGATCAAACGGGACCAGCAACCAGAGGGTGGA
>RGUG01000086.1 GCA_010027915.1 bacterium
GCTTATCAATGCCGTCGGGGCCTACCACCGCTTTGAGCATGCCTGTGTGGTGGTCGACTCAGGCACCGCTACCACGTTGTGCGTGATCGGTCCGGATGGCACCTACCAGGGGGGCGTTATTTTTCCCGGCCTGGTCAGTGCCGCCCGTGCCTTGGCCAGTCACACCGCCCAATTGCCACTCATTGCCCCCCAGATCCTCCCTCCCTCGTGGGTGGGCACCGACACCGAATCGGCCATGACCATCGGACTCATGCGTGGCCACATCCTCAGCATTAATGGGTTTATTGCCCATTACCGCACCCTCTACCCTCACTTGGGTGTCATTGGAACGGGAGGCGGCCTTACCCCCCTTCACTCCGACTTGACACTGGATGCATACCATCCCCACTTGTGGATGGATGGCATGAAGGTGGTCTTACATCGCTTGTCTCTTTACAGCAACCCCTACCTGAAGTAAGGTGGATCCAAACAAAGGTTGAGGAGTTTTTTCCACCATGGATCTAAAAGAAATCAAACGCCTAATTGAAATGGTTGAGTATGCCAAAATCTCTCATTTCAGTATTGAATACGACGATAAACGAATCGAAATCAAAAAAGAATGGTCTGGCAACCCAGTGGTTCAACCCCATCAGGTCGTGTTGCCTCCCTCTCCCACCGTTGCATCCCCCTTGCCCGATGCCCCTTCCGCTTCCACCCCGCTTCCCATTCACGATTCTAATTTGATTCCCATTACCTCCCAAATGGTGGGAACGTTTTACAGTGCCCCTAGCCCCGATGCTGCCCCTTTTGTCAAAGTGGGTGATCGCATTGCGGCGGGTACCGTTATTTGCATGATTGAAGCCATGAAATTGTTTAATGAAATTGAATCCGAAGTCT
The DNA here is from genome assembly GCA_010027915.1 of bacterium. The sequence goes on from RGUG01000086.1 coordinate 877, forward strand.
CCGGGGTGATTGAAAAGGTATGCGTCAATAACGCAGAAAGTGTTGAATACGGTCAAGAGCTGTTTTTAGTACGAATCGGATGACCGTGCGCCGTTGGCAATTGGTTCAGCCGCAACCTGAATTGGCCCAACAGGTATCCTCCGCTGTCAACGTTTCGCCATTGGTCGCCCAGCTATTGCTCAATCGTCAGATTCGATCACACTCCCAAGCCCTGTCATTTTTATCTCCCCCCACTCACTCCCCCACCCCATTGGATTTACCTGAATTGCCCGTTGCCTTGGCCATCATCCAGCATGCCCTGACCCAGCAACTCCCTATTTTGGTCTATGGTGATTATGATGTGGATGGCATGACCTCCACCGCTATCATGGTGGATTGCCTTCGGAAATTGGGCGGGAAGGTGACCTATTATTTGCCCAATCGATTCACGGATGGCTATGGCCTGACCCATGCCATCATTGACACCATTCACACCCATCAGATTGGGTTATTGATTACATTGGATTGCGGGGTGACCAATGTCTCAGAAATTCAGGCCATTAAAACCCAAACCCAAGCCCAAGTCTTGGTCTTTGACCATCATACCCTTCCGGCTACCCTGCCACCTGCCGATGCCATGGTCAATCCCAAACAATTGCCACCGGAGCATCCCATGGCACGCCTGTGTACGGCTGGCTTGGTTTATCATGTTGTATCGGCATTCATTGCCACCTATCACCACCCGATTGATCCCCATCAGTACCTTGACCTTGCGGCCTTGGGCACGGTGGCCGATGTGGTGCCATTAATCGGTGAAAACCGACGACTCGTGTACCATGGGTTGCCGGTTATTGCCTCACGCCAACGACTGGGGTTGCGTGCGTTGTTAACCGTATCAGAATTCACCAAGCCCACGGTCTCTACCCGTGACATTGGGTTTGTCATTGCCCCACGACTCAACGCGGCCGGTCGGCTGGCCAGTGCCATGATGGGGGTGCAACTGTTGTTGTCCACCCAAGAATCCGATGCCATGGCGGTGGCCCAGACCTTGCATCGCATGAATGAAGACCGTCAAGCCATTGGGGTTTCGATGCTGAAAGATGCCATCACCCAAGCCCAATCACAAGTGGATGACCATAAAGTGATTGTGGTGCATGGCATCAATTGGCATGCCGGTGTGATTGGGATCACCGCCTCGCGGTTGGTCGAACAATTTGCACGCCCTGTGGTGATGGTCACCGAATCAGATGGCGTGTGCCGGGGATCCGCCCGCACAACGGGTAGTGTGGATATTTATTCCCTGCTGGCCACGTGTCAACACCGAATGGATAAGTTTGGGGGACACCGAGAAGCCGCAGGCTTTAGCCTGGCAGCCGATCAACTGTCCGCCTTTCGAGAGGAGTTACATGCGGCCGCCTTATCCCGCATCACCGACCACGAATTGGCCCCTATCCTACGCATCGATGCGGCCATCTCACCGGCCGATCTGACCTTGTCGTTTGCCGATGAATTGGCCCAACTGGCCCCTTTTGGCCAAGGCAACCCTGCCCCCGTATGGTATTGCAACGAACTGAAACCCGTGGACTTTAAACGCGTGGGCAGTGGGGATCACCTCAAGGTCACCTTTGTGGATGCCCATGGTCACCTGGCGATTGATGCCATTGGATTTGGACTGGGCAAAAAATTGCCCCATTGCTACCAATCCAGCGTGGAGGTGGCCTTTACCCTCGAACGCAATGAGTGGCGCGGAAACGTTTTACCCCAATTACAATTATTAGATATCCGATGAAAACCGATCACTCTTATGACGAATTGATGGAACGGGTACGCCGTTATTTACCGCTTGAGACCATTGCAACCGTCCAAACAGCCTACCAATTTGCCAAAAAAGCCCATGAGCATCAGCGCCGAAAATCCAATGAGCCCTATATTGTTCATCCATTGGAAGTGGCCTATATCTTGGCGGATTTGGAACAAGATGCCCCCACCCTTTGTGCGGGCTTGTTGCATGACACCTTAGAGGATTGTGAAGTCAAACCCGATGACATTGAGCGAGTATTTGGCAAAGAAGTGTTGCGATTGGTAGAAGGGGTCACCAAATTAGGGAAAATTCATTTTGAGTCCCACGAAGAAGAACAAGCTGAAAATGTCCGCAAGATGTTTTTGGCCATGGCCCAAGATATTCGGGTGGTCATTATCAAATTGGCCGATCGCTTGCACAACATGCGCACCTTAAAACATTTGCCCAAAGACAAACAACGACTCATTTCACGTGAAACCCGTGAGATTTTTTCACCCTTGGCCCATCGGTTGGGCATGTGGTCTTTAAAATGGGAACTGGAAGATTATGCGTTTTATCATTTACAACCCGATGACTTTCAAACCATCAAACAATTGGTGGCCACCCGACGGGACCAACGCGAACACTATGTCACCCATTTAATTGACCAACTTAATGCCGTCCTATCCCCTTCGGGGATTCGCTTCACATTATTTGGTCGGCCCAAGCATTTTTATAGTATTTACAAAAAACTCACGTCCCAAAACCTCACCTATGATGAACTATATGACACCTTGGGTATTCGGGTATTGGTGCAAACCATCCGGGAATGTTATGAAGCCTTGGGGGTGATTCACGCCGAATTTAAACCCCTGGCCGGGCGATTCAAAGATTATATTGCCATGCCCAAATCGAATTGGTATCAGTCGTTGCACACCACCGTCATGGGACCAGAAGGCAAACCCGTTGAAATTCAAATACGGACCCATGACATGCACCAAGTGGCCGAATATGGCATTGCGGCCCATTGGCGATACAAAGAGGGTGGGCCCGCCCATGAAGTGGATGCGGATTTCGCCTGGATCCGACAATTGGTGGATCACGACAAAGAATCGGCCAAACCCTCGGATTTTTTACAAAACCTGAAGCTAGACTTGGTCATTGACGAGGTGTTTGTCTTCACCCCAAAGGGGGATATTCAAGTCTTGCCCAAAGGGGCCACCCCACTTGATTTCGCCTATAAAATTCACACCGAAATTGGGCATCGATATATTGGGGCTAAAATCAACAGCCAAATTGCCACCTTATCAACCCCCCTCCAAAATGGGGACCGGGTGGATATTTTAACCGCCAAGCATCCTCAACCCAAAATCGATTGGTTAAGTGTGGTGGTGACCCGACAAGCCAAAACCAAAATCAAACAGTGGTTTAAAAAAGCCCATCACCAAGAGGCCATCCGGATGGGAAAAGAAAAAATAGAAAAAAGCCTGTTATTGATGGGGTTGGTGGCCAAGGAAGTCTTGACCAAACCCGTCATCGACGACCTATTGGCGACCTTTCATGTGTCACGCTTAGACGCCTTGTATCTGGGCATCACCCACGGCGATATTTCCATCAAAGCCGTCGATGCCCACATGGCACGGTACTTACCCACCCCCTCCCCCCGTCCTTCTCGGACCACCCCGACACGTCCTCAGGCCCAACTATCGGTATTGGGAGAACGAAATGTATTGACCGATGTGGCCAACTGTTGCCACCCCATTCCGGGGGATCGTGTCATTGGGTTTATTTCACGGGGCCGTGGGGTCGTGGTCCATCGTGAAGATTGTACCGCCATTGCCAGCCTATCGACCGCAGATCGACTTCGAATCGTACCCGTTGAATGGTCCATCCCCACGGCCAATACGGGGGCGTTTAAGGCCGTCATGATGATTCAAGCATTTGACCGGATTGGTATTTTAGAAGATATCGTCCATGCCATTTCCTATTCCAAGACCAATATCCATGCCATCAAAACCAAAACCATCCGAAAAGGGGGGCATATGCAAGCGGTGGTTCACCTCCATGTGGAAGATATTGCCCATTTAAACCGCGTCAAAGGTGACCTGGACCGGGTCTCGGATGTCCTATCGGTTCAGCGGTTGTTTAAATAACATGCACCTGGTGCTGGCCACTGCCAATCGACACAAATGCATCGAACTGGCCGCCATGCTACCCAATTGGACCGTTAGTCCCTATGCGGATTATTTTGGACACCCCCACACGTGTGTCGAAGATGGGGATACATTTGAAGCCAATGCCATCCAAAAAATCAAGGCCTGCCCACCCGATGATGCCGTGTATCTGTTGGCCGATGATTCAGGCCTGGTGGTGGATGCCCTGGGTGGGGCCCCAGGGGTTCACAGTGCCCGATACGGCGGTGACGGACTCACGGATCAAGACCGGTGTCACTTGCTGCTGGCCGCCTTGGGTGACACGGATCATCGAACCGCGCGGTTTGTGTGTGCCATGGCGTTACGTCATCCCAATGGCTCGCTTCTTACCCGACAAGGCACCTTGCATGGCCACATTGCCCGTTCACTGGCAGGGACCCACGGGTTTGGATACGACCCTGTTTTTATGCCAGAAGGGTATGACACCACGTTGGCCATGGTGGATATGGCACTCAAAAATACCATCAGCCATCGTCATCTGGCCTTAACCGCCATGATACGAGACGGCTTATAGCCACCCCTTCTTCCGATCCCCCTTCAGCGTTAGGATATCGAATGTGGTTGGTGGGTGGCCATCATGGCTGGTGGGTGGGTAGCAAGCGTTGACCCTTGGATTGGGCATGCACCATATAACGTGCCATATCAAGAATTAAAAAAGGAGTGGCCATGGTGAGAATACGGCCCAGGTTATTTCCCACACCCAGTGCCATCATGAACAACACGCCCCACACCATCAAAAATGGTATGCCAAACCGCCACGCCGGGCCCCGGATGATGGCCCACCCAATCAAGGCAAGGATCACGATGTTATTGGCCATAATGCCCTGTAAAAACCAGGCCTTATTAATCGACATATTGAGTCCCGACAGCATCAACCCAGCCTCATTAAGCGTGGGGTCCGGCCACATCCATCGCACCCCCATCACCCCCATAAACCCGAGCCCACACACCCCATCGTGCCCCCAGCTGACACGCCCTCCCGTGACATGCCGGCCCATCAAATAGACCATCATCATGATCGGAATCAGTTCAC
>RGUG01000087.1 GCA_010027915.1 bacterium
GGCACCACCAACACACCACCACCACATACCGCCAAGGCAGTGTTCATCTTCCCCGATGCATCCTTAAATACCCGCCATGTCATCAATCGATGCCACAACCGATCGGCAGTGGCCACGGTATCGCCGGGTGCCAACCCCAGCAACACCAACAACCCATTCCCGATACGGGCCACCGCCTGACCCTCCACCACCACCGACGCCGATGACACCCGCTGTATCACCGCACGCATCCAAAGCCCCCTGTGTGAAGAAGATGATCACCCCCCCTTTTTTCCACTGACGCCTCCCTGTTGAGCCCCAACCCCACACCGACAACGGCACTTCCCCCCGTACGGACACCCCGGCCCTTATTTAATAAGGGCATCATTCCGGGTGACTTTGATTTTTTTCTTCAATTCAGCCAACCACTCAGTGGTGAGTTGCTGTTTCTTTTGTTGGGTCACCACTTGCCGAATTTGCTCTTTGGCTTGCTCAAAATCGGTTTTGGGCCTCATGCGGGTGTCTTCCAATCGGATCACATGGTACCCAAACTGGGTTTGAACAATCCCTGACAAGGCCCCTTTATTGGCAATCGAAAACGCCGCCTCTTCAAACTCCTTGACCAATTGGCCCCGCTGCACCCATCCCAATTGTCCGCCATTGGATGCCGTAGCATCTTTGGAGCGTTCGCGGGCAAGATTCGCAAAAGGTGCCCCAGACTGCAGTTGCGAGACAATGGCTTGGGCCTCTTCACGGGTGGGTACCAATATGTGACTAATAAGCCGCAATTCAGCTTCTTCAAATTGACGGGTATTCTGATTGTAATAGGCCCGCAAATCGTCGTCGGTTACGTTGATTTTTTTGTCGATTTCATCCCGAACAAACAAGTTTAATAACAGTTGACGGGAACTGGATTCCAGTTGTTTTTTGTATTCCTCGGTTTTTTCGAGTCCCTTTTTCTTGGCCGATTCCAACACCACTTCCTCATCAATCATTTGATCTAAAATCTTGATTTTGTTCTCGCGTTTTTGAAGGGCTTCCGCATATTGGGGAGGAAACGTCGCCAAGCGGTCATTAAAAGAGGCCAACGAAATGGTATGCCCCCCAATGGTCGCCACCGCATCCTTGTTGCCACAGCCCGATACCCCGGCAATCGCCAATACCAAACCCAACCCCATTAAAATCCGACTAACTGACTGGTTGCCCATTGTGTACTCCTTTAAGAAAATGAAGATAGGTTAGACTCAAAACCATCCGAAAAAGGGAGGCTCACACGGACGCCATCCCGCTTTCATAAAATGATGCGGTAGTGTACTTTAACCAAGCAAACGAATCAATTGATAGGAGTGCATCATGGACAGAATACATTCAAAACGCGTGGTCGATGGGTATGACAGGGCCGCCTCTCGGGCCATGTTACGGGCCGTGGGATTTGAAGATGCCGATTTTAAACGACCCCAAATCGGCATTGCCTCCACGTGGTCCATGGTCACCCCCTGTAACATGCACATTCATCAATTGGCCAAAGACGTAGAAAGCAGTGTGAACCAATCGGGTGGCAAAGGGGTCTTGTTTAATACCATCACCGTCTCCGATGGGATTTCGATGGGCACCGAGGGAATGAAATACTCACTGGTCTCCAGAGAAGTGATTGCCGATTCAATCGAAACCGTGGTGGGTTGCCAAGGGTTTGATGGCCTGGTGACACTGGGCGGATGCGACAAAAACATGCCCGGCTGTGTGATGGGGATGATCCGACTCAATCGGCCCAGTGTGTTTGTGTATGGGGGCACCATCATGCCCGGCCAACGAGAAGGCACCGCGCTGGATGTGGTGTCCGTCTTTGAAGCCGTGGGTCAACGGGCATCCGGTCGTATCGATGACGACGAATTGACCGCCATCGAAAAAGCAGCCATCCCGGGACCCGGGTCTTGTGGGGGCATGTATACCGCCAATACCATGGCCTCGGCCATCGAAGCACTGGGGTTGTCGTTGCCCAACAGTTCGGCCCAAGCCGCCATTTCATCGGCCAAACGAGACGATTGCCGCCGGGCCGGTGACGCAGTCCTCCGGTTGATCGAACAGGGCATTCGACCCTCGGATATTGTGACACGGAAGGCCTTTGAAAACGCCATGACCGTGGTCATTGCCCTGGGCGGCTCCACCAACGCAGTGTTGCATTTGTTGGCATTGGCCCATACCGCGGGGATCCCCTTGTCACTGGACGATTTTACCCGTTGGGGTGCCAAGGTCCCGGTGTTGGCCGATTTGCGACCCTCCGGCCGGTACACCATGTCGGAATTGGTGGCCATTGGGGGGATTACCCCGCTGATGAAACGCTTGTTGGATGCAGGGTTGTTGCATGGGGATTGCCTCACAGTCACGGGGGAATCGTTGGCTAAAAACTTGGCGTCGGTGGCCGATTACCCCCCCCATCAAACGGTTGTTCGGGCCATGAACGACCCCATTAAAGCCAACAGCCATTTACGTATTTGTTACGGCAATTTGGCCCCCGAAGGGGCGGTGGCCAAAATCTCAGGCAAAGAAGGTACCCATTTTGACGGGCATGCCCTGGTCTTTGATTCAGAAGAAGCGGCCTTGTCGGCCATTTTAGAGGGGGTGGTAAAACCAGGGCATGTGATTGTGATTCGGTATGAAGGGCCCAAAGGCGGACCCGGCATGAGGGAAATGTTGAGCCCCACCTCAGCCGTCATGGGCAAAGGCCTCGGATCAGCGGTCGCCCTCATTACCGACGGACGGTTTTCGGGCGGCACCCATGGGTTTGTGGTCGGACACGTGACACCCGAAGCCTCTGAAGGCGGTCCGATTGCCTTGGTACACAATGGGGACCGCATTACCATTGATGCCCAAGACAACGTGGTGACCTTACACATTGGCGACGACGAATGGGCACGTCGGCGTCACCAATGGCAACGACCCGCTCCCCGGTATACCCGTGGGGTATTGGCCAAATATGCGGCGTTGGTGTCATCGGCCAGTACGGGTGCCGTCACAGATGGGGGCCTTGCGTGAACGAGGTATGGGTGGTCAGCACCACTGTGGCCACCCTACCCGACGCCCATACATTGGCCACCGGCCTATGCGACGCCCGTCTGGTGGCCTGCGTGCATATAGACCCACCCGCTACTAGCCATTACAACTGGCAAGGCACCCGTCACCACACCACCGAATACACCGTCAAAATGACCACGACCCCCGCCCAATGGGAACCCATCCAAGCCTGGATGTCGACCCATCACCCCTATGACCTACCACAACTCATCGCCACCCCCGCCACCGCCAGCCGTGCGTACGCCCAATGGGTCGACCAACAAGTGTCTTAATGAAACAATGTTGCAATTAAGGGGGGCTCGTGGTTTACTGGTGGCCCCGTATTGGCATCCGAATCGGGAAGACTGGGGTCACAATACCCCATCAACAGGAGAAAACACATGAATAAGCGATGGGTCATAGGGGTATGGGGTACGATACTAACAGGGTTAATCGTCCCTAGCATCACCGCACAGACAACTCCCGTGGGGGGGGTATCCCCCCAAGGAGGGGGGATATTAGGCAGTTACAGCAACGCCATTCCGATGGGAAAAATAGGGCTGGTGATGTCATTGGCCCGGGTGTTGGATATCGGGAAAGCGATAGGAGCCGGCCAAGCCAGCCTGCCCCACTTTGATTTGGAATTGGCCAGCAAAGTGGACCCTGACACCGATGTATTCGCCGTCATTGGCTTGCATTCGCACGAGGGAAAAAGCGAGGTTCACATTGAAAACGTGTATTTACAACGCACCGGCCTCATCGATGGCCTGACCATCCGAGCGGGACGACAGTTTGTACCCTTTGGGTATATGGCCCAATTGCATACCGAACTATCACCGTTTGCCACCGTTCCGGCGGTCACACGACACTATTTTGCAGAGGGTAATCTGGCCGCAGATGGCACATCGATCATGTATACCCTGCCAGTGCCTTTTTATGCGTCCGTCCAAGCCGGCAGTTGGACCCACACGTTTCCGACCCCGGTTGAGGGATTTGGGGTCACCAACCGAATGGGTCAATACCGGGTCGTGGTGGGAAGTGCACTCACCGACCAGTTGGAATGGTCAGGGTCCATGCACTGGATGAACGGGGATGGCCCCACATTTCAAACCCAAGCCGATCGGGTGGAACTGATTGGAACGGATTTTAAGTTGGATTGGGAGTGGGGTGAGAACCTTCGCCTCACCCTTTTAGGCGAAGCATTGGGTATGAATCGAACGCTGGGAACCCAAACCTATCAACGATCAGGGGGGTATGCGGCGGCGTGGATCAGCGACGGGATGTGGGATTATGGCCTCAAAACCGATTGGGTGGAATTACCCGGCGACACCTTGGAACGGGTTCAGTCGGTAAGTGGGATCCTTAATATTCGCCACACCCCGGCAGCCGTCTTAAAAATAGAATACAAACATGACACCGGCCCAACGCCCCAGCATCAAGTGGCCATGAATTATGTGGTGGCGTTAGGGGCCCACAATCACCCCGTCATTCGATGATGAAATGGGTGGGATGGATCAGCGTATTATGGGGGGTCATGGGGACAGTATGCACCGCCATTGAGGTGGTGACCAGCACGCCCACCCTGGCTTATTTTGCATCGGTGATTGGGGGGGATCGGGTGACGGTATCCAGTTTGTCCTCTGGCAAAGAAGACCCGCACGGGATCATGACCAAACCCTCGATGATGGGTAAAGTGAGGCAAGCCGATGTGGTGGTGGTCATTGGGATGGAGTTCGACCCCTGGCTAACCGAACTGGCCAAACGAATGGGAAAGCGGACGGTCCAACCGGGTGGCATCGGGTATTTGGATATGTCCAACACCCCCATCCAAAAACTGGGGGTCATGGACGCCGAGGCCATGGCCGCCCTCAAAGGGTATGAACATGTTCATCCCGAAGGGAACCCCCATTATTGGTTGTTGATTGACAATGCCCAGGTCATGGCCAAGGCCATGAGGCACACCTTGTCAAAGGTCGACCCAGACGGGGCACCCGGCTATGCCATGCGACACCAACGCCTTGAGACCCGCTTAACCCAACTCAAAGAACGACTCAAAAAAGAAGGCAGTGGGTTACAAGGCCGGCCCTATTGGGTGATTCATGATGCGTGGTCTTATTTATTGGCCAATGTGGGCGGATCGGTGGCCGGAAGTGTGGAAGAAGCCCCCGGAATATCCCCAGGCCCCCTCTACTTTAAACGACGCTTGGATGACATCAAACGAAAAAAAGGGGGGGTATTATTGGTGGATCAATATGGGGGAAGTCGGCATGATGGGTATGTGAAAAAAATCAGTGAGGCCGGATGCCCGGTTGCCTATGTGACACAATCCATCACACCCGATACCCCCACCTACGAGGCCTTGATCGAGCAAAACATCCAACGCATCAAAGCAGCCGTGAGAAACACCCCATGAGCACGTGGCTCGAGCTGTTGTGGTGGCCCAGTATTACCTGCCTGATTTTAACCGGCATGCATGGGTATTTGGGCTTACAAGTCATTCGGCGCAACGTCATTTTTTTGGATTTGGCGCTGGCACAATGGATGGGGTTATCGGGCATTGTGGCGGTGGTGCTGCACGCCGAAGGGTGGCAAGCAGGGCTGCTAAAGGGGGGATTTGTCATGGGGAGTGCCGGTTTTTTAACCTGGTGCCGCACCCGCCACAAAGGGTTGTCGCAAGAATTACTGATTGGGTTGTTGTATGTGGGGGCCATGGCGGCGAGCATGGCCTTAATCAGTCGATTTGGCACCGAAAGTCATCACCTGCATGATTTGTTGGTGGGCAACCTGTTGGTTAACGACACCCCCACCATCCTCAAGACGGGGGCATGGTATGCCGGACTCACCATCGC
>RGUG01000088.1 GCA_010027915.1 bacterium
CCATTCGGTCACGTTCTAATTGAATGAATTACCCCCCCCCATCAACCCTCTTTTTTATTGCCATACCACCTTATTAAATCACCTATTTTCTCGTTTTTTACTTTTGCCACTTATTTTTGCAGCGGTCTTATATGGTCAAATCGTGTCAAGCTATGAATATTCAGGTTGTAATCCCCACAAAATACAACCGAAAATACCCCAAAAATGACGATAGCATCGTTACAAACAGAGAAATCAGATTGAGCGGATGTTCAATCAACTCAAGCATTTCAGAAGGGTTGCTATCCGTTACGATAAAATCGCTTAAGCTTCTTATTTTTTGCTCATTTTGCAACTATTTTCTTATGCTGAAAATGAATGTCAACAGAGCCTAGATCCTTGCTGGCATGAGAGACTTGGGATGCCGAAATATCTTCAATGCCAAATGAGTTAAATACCCGCATCATTTTCCGGATAGCCATGCCGTTAATCCAGCATTCTTGAATAACCGACATCAATGCCGTTTCGGATCGCTGCCGGTTGAGCAAAAAATGGTGGGGCTCCGCCAGTACAAACCTTGGGAATGGTCAGATAAATTGTACCCAAACGGATCTCCCATCGACGAACCAGGTACCCGTTACGATGTGTTTTGCGTTCTCCGGAATGCTGCCTTTATCGACTTCCGTTTTGAGCCCCGACACTTCGATTTCTATGAGTTGATTCGCCATCCATTCCAGCATGTCTTTTCTTGGATCCGCCTCCTGAAAAAATCCAACTCACCGCTTTTAAAAATGTTCGGTATTCTTTGATTGGGTCATGGCAAACTCCGTTTGGTTGGTTTTGTCGCTTAATAAAAGCCTACGATGACCCGCCATCAATTTTGGTTAATTAAATGACACTCTTTCATTGACACTCCCTTTTGAAAATAAACCGCTTGTTTTTTTCTATGAAATCTTCTGTCATTGTACAACGCTTCTGGATCTTGCCAAAAATGATCCATAGGGTAGAATTTGGTCAAGTGTTTTGGTGTCATAACAAACATTTTTTTGCTGATTAGCTTCTTCATCAGGAGGGTTTGACGGATGTGTCATACATGAGGTGATGTTTTCAATCTCATCCCTCTCACCCCGATACGCTTTAATCTTGGCAAGAATGTCTTTTTATCCCCTTTGCGTCCCCTTGTTTAACGCTTTCGTGTCCATGTGATCCAAACCGTTTGTTTCCATCGCTATCATCTGTTAATGAAACGCCTCATACTCTTTTTCTGCTAAGGAAAGGGCCACTTCATGCGATATTTTTCCTAATCTTGGAGGATATCCCACTCATTGAAATGTAAAAATACACCCAGCCGCTTGATCCAGTCTTTCATCGTTATCACGTACGGTCTCCCACTCCCATCAGTGATGCCTGATCACCGGCAACTACTGCCACTTGCTTCCAAGAAAAGAGCCCTACCAACACAAGGCAAAAGGGCCTAGCACCACCATTAGGATGGCACCAGCACCACTTTTTCCCAATCCGCCACGCGAGCCAAACAGGCATGAATTTGATGCAAAAACCCGAGACGGGCATCCCGTAACCGGGGGTCTTCATCCATCATCATCACTGCTTCAAAGTAAGCATCCATCACGGGTGGCCAATGAATAAAATGGGTGAAGGTGGGTACTTGAGCCAAATCATCCACAATGGGTCTCACCATTTGCAATTCATCCTGTGGCAAGGGCACCGCCTCAATCGGGGTATACTGCATGGCCAGTCGCTGAACCCGGATGGCCAATTCCGATACCCGCTTTAAGACCATCGGATCACCCTGACGCCACCCTTGCAAGCACTGGGCCGCTTGTAGAATCTCTCCGAGTGGCTGATCCATCCGATGGGTAACCGCCACCGCCAAATCCCATTCAAACCCATGGGTATGTTGCAAGACATAACGCAAGCGGTCTTGATAAAATGTATCCAGTGACAAACGGACCTCATCAGTCGGGGCGATCCCTTCCAAAGATATCCCCACCAAATCGGAAAGGGAGACCAGCGGCATCCAAGACAACGCCACCAATACCACTCCCAATGCCGCCCGACGTACCCCCCAAGGATCTTGCGAACCAGTCGGAATAAGGCCATTAACAAAACAACTGGCCACCGTATCCAACCGATCAGATAGCCACAGCGTCACGGATACCCCATCATGGGGTACCGTCATGTGATAATGCTGGGCAATCGCTTTGGCCACATGCGGGGATTCACCATCATGGGTGGCATACAACCCCCCCATCACCCCCTGCAATGCCGGCAACTCCTGAACCATACCAGTTACCAAATCCGCTTTGCACAACAAAGCCGCCCGCTGGACCCACTGTTGCTGTGCCTCGTCTAAGGATAACAGGGAAGCAATCCGGTCACACAGCCCACTTAATCGCCGCACCTTATCGCCCAAAGATCCCAAGCCTTCTTGATACACCACCTGGTCCAATCGAGGAACACGCGATTCGAGCCGTACGCGACGGTCTTCATTCCAAAAAAACAACACATCATTCAAGCGTGCACGCAATACGGATTCATTCCCACGGGTTACTTGATCGCGATTAACAGGGGTCAAGCCATCCACAACCACCCAATAGGTCGGTTGACATCGGCCGTCCACCACCCATGTCACGTATTTTTGATTTTTCCGAATGCATTCCACCACGGGTGCATCAGGCAAGTGATACAACTCATCCGGAATGCGAGACATGATCACCGACGGCCATTCACACAACCCCACCAATTCATCCAACAGGTCCTGATCCCAATCCTCAGATGGAATGGGTATCTCACGAACAATCTGGGCCCGACGCTCGGCTGGATCAGGAGATACAAAATGATCCCTCAAGACCCATTCATACCGACTGGCATGGTCAATCGGAACCCACGCCCCCACACCCCACACATCCCCCTTGGTCAACCATCGATGCCCCCTAGAATGAGTCAAGGGCAAGGCTAAGACCTCTGGATCCAAGCGAATACTGCCCAATGTATGGCGGCCATCAAATAATGGAAGCGGTGCGTCATCTAGCATACTGACCACCCACTGAATCGGGCGCAAAAAAGGGCCCCTCTGATTCCCCCAAAACATCGAGACTGGCAATGGCAGGTGGTCAAATACATCATGTACCAAGGAGCCCAACAACTGGGCAATGGGAACGGGCGGGTGGTTCACTCGTGCCATCACCTTTTGTTTGCCACCTTGCTCGACTACCTCCCATGCCGATGGGTCAAGCGCCACCCGTTTAAAAAATGCCTCGCCAGCGGGTGAAAGGGTCCCATCATCACGATACGCAATGGCAACCGGGGGGCCCCATTGCTGAACCTCACGAGAAGGGGTATTGGTAGGCAATTCAGTAACCAAGATCCCCATACGACGGGGGGTAGAAAAAGCACGGCAACCCGGTGCTAGACCCAATGCCAAAAAAGCCGACTCAAAACGCTGGCGAATACGATCAGAAACAAGAGACAAAAAGCGTGCGGGGATTTCTTCGCATCCCAATTCAAACAAGTAGCTCATGGCAACGCCGCCGCCATCCCCTTCGTACGACACAACGTCGCACAGCCACGGGCCAATTTGCGAATACGCAAAATATAGGCCATGCGTTGGGTAACCGAAATCGCACCACGGGCATCCAACACATTAAAGGCATGTGAGGTTTTTAAACAAAAATCATAGGCAGGCCCCACCAATCCGTGATCCAACAAATGGAGACATTCCCGCTCGTAGCCATCAAACCATTGGGTCCATTCCGCCACCGTGGCCACTTCAAAATGATGGGTAGACGTTTCAATCTCAGACTGACGATACACATCCCCATAGGTAACAGGGCCTTGCGGGCCCATCACCCACAACAAATCATACACAGATGGTTTTTGCTGCAAAAACATGGCCAAGCGTTCCAAGCCATAGGTGATTTCAACCGGTGTCGTGTCCATTTCAAACCCACCACATTGCTGGAAATAAGTAAATTGGGTGACTTCCATCCCATCCAACCACACCTCCCACCCCAATCCAGATGCACCCAATGTGGGACTTTCCCAATTATCTTCAACAAACCGAATATCATGAGCCAAGGGGTCAATTCCCACCGCACGCAAGCTGTCGATATAGTCCGTTTGAATCGATAATGGGGACGGCTTAATCAGCACCTGAAACTGAAAATAATGGCCCAAACGATTGGGGTTTTCGGCATAGCGACCATCAGTAGGACGCCGACAAGGCTCAACATAGGCACAAGACCAGGGAGAAGGGTCCAAAACACGAAGAAAGGTATGGGGACTAAAGGTACCAGCACCCTTTTCGATATCATATGGTTGTAAGATCACACACCCTTTAGATGCCCAAAAAGACTGTAACGATGAAATCAACTCACTAAAACTAGTCATGGTACCCTCACAAAAAAAAAGGGTGTCAGTTTAAGTAACACCCTTATCCCCCCCCCCAAAAAAAAAGACCAAATTAAGCTTTAGGTGCCCCAATCGAAATAAGTTCAACCTCAAAAATAAGAACGCTATTCGGACCAATAGCACCCAGGGCACGATCTTCATAGGCTAAGTTAGATGGGATATAGAAAATATACTTATCCCCAACCTTCATTTGCTGCAATCCCTCACCCCACCCTTTGATGACCCCACTCAGTGGCAAGGTGGCCGGTTGGTTACGACGATAGGATGAATCAAACTCGGTCCCATCAATCAATGTGCCCTTATAATGAACCGTCACCGTATCAGATGCTTTCGGGGAGACTGACTTAACCCCTTTTTTCTTGGGGGCCTCTGAAATAATTTTGTACTGAAGACCAGACTTTAATACTATCACACCAGGCTTTGACTTGTTATCTTCTAAAAACTTGGTTCCATCTTTAAGGTTTTTCTCCCCCATTGCCTTCATTTCAGCTTCACGACGGACTTGCACCTCAGTCTGATAGGAGGTGATCACTTCTTGTCGCTCTTGATCGGTTAGTTTTGAGCGGCCCTCTAGTCCATCTTTCAACCCATTTACCACTTCAACCATATCAAAGTCCGCTTGGCCTTTGACCGAATCAGAAATGGATAGACCCACCGCATAACCCAATTTTGATGATTTGGATGAAAAAACAGCCGGGGTAGTGGTCGCGGCAGGATTGGCAACCGAAGATGGAGCCGGTGCTGTTTGGGCAAAAGAAGCAGAACCAATCAAAATAGAACCAGCAGTAAGAAGTAGTAAACGCTTCATAAAGACTCCTTCAAGAAAGAAATATGGGTGACATGATAGAACTTTAACCCAATACATCCCAAAAATCAATTGCTTTAAACATTGGAAATGAGTGAACAGGGTAAAAAACGGATAGAAAAAGAATAAAAACCAAACAGACAAAACATGATGCACATACTGTTCTTGGCCACGACCGACTCTCCCACCAGTGAAACTGGCAGTACCATGGGCGCTGGAGGACTTAACGACTGTATTCGGAATGAGAACAGGTGTACCCCCTCCGCTATAATGACCAAGAATACTATGTGCAACAAAAAAGGGTAGAAAAACCAATTTTAAACGAATTATTAATCATAAACCGCTGTTAATTAAGACCTCGACCGATTAGTACTGGTCTGCTGAATGTATTGCTACACTTACACGCCCAGCCTATCAACCTCGTAGTCTACAAGGGGTCTTACTCCTTTAAAAGGATGGGAAATCTCATCTTGAGGCAGGTTTCCCGCTTAGATGCTTTCAGCGGTTATCCTTTCCACACATAGCTACTCAGCATTTACCCTTGGCAGGATAACTGATACACCAGCGGTGTGTCCACTCCGGTCCTCTCGTACTAAGAGCAGCTCCTCTCAAATTTCCTACGCCTACAGCAGATATGGACCAAACTGT
>RGUG01000089.1 GCA_010027915.1 bacterium
ATTGTACCGGTGGCATGTGAAGAGCGGTTGCGTTTTGCGATTCGCGAGGGTGGCCGTACGGTTGGGGCGGGTGTTGTAACCCAGATTATTGAGTAATCAGTGAACAGGGGCACCCCGCTACCTGTTCATCAGCATGCCAAAATGGGGGTTTTTGCGGGCCTCGCCATGCCCATGTGGTATGAGGGGGTCCGCCAAGAGCATACCGCAGTACGTCAATCCGTTGGCGTTTTTGACGTGTCCCACATGGCCATCATGTGGTTGACCGGCCCAAACAAGCAGGTCTTGCATGCCATTGAAACGATAGGGTGTGCAGCTGTATCGGTACGGGCTAAAAAAGGGCGTATGACCTATTCCATGATCCTCAATGAACAAGGTGGTATTGTGGATGATGTGATGGTGGGGCCTGTGGGGGATCGGTGGTTATTGGTAGCCAATGCGGTGAATGCGACGGCGGTGTTGGGCCGGTTTCAATCCGTGCCGGGGGTCACCATTGAGCGCGACCACCGCCTGGCCATGTTGGCCGTTCAGGGCCCCCGTGCGATGGCATTGGGGGCCCAACTGCTTGGACAAGGAATGCCCTTGCCGTTTGGTGTGGCCCGTATGAGCTGGCAGGGCGAAGAGGTGGTGGTCAGCCGTACGGGGTATACCGGTGAAGATGGCTTTGAAATCATCGGCAGTCCGGCGGTGATGACCCACTATTGGCAGGCATGCTTGGCAGAAGGGGCGGTGCCATGTGGGTTGGCGGCACGGGATAGCCTGCGGATTGAATCTGGCTTGCCATTGTATGGGCAGGAATTGGGTCCCGACCGGTCCCCTTTGGAAACCCGGTATCCATGGGTGCTGTCTTCGTCTTTGCCGTATGTGGGACATGAGGCGGTGGCAGCCAAACGCTTGGCGTTGACGGATACCACTGTGGGCTTGCGATTGTCGACCCGTGCCATTGCCCGTCTGGGCACATTGATACAAGAGGGGGGTGTGGTGACCTCTGGCACGTTGACCCCTCAATCCGACACGTCGATTGCCATGGCGGTGGTACCGATGCCATTGTCAACGGTGGGGACCGTGTTGCATGTTCTGTTGCGGGGGGTGCCCACCCGTGCGGTGGTGGTGCCCGTACCATTTGACAAGAAAGAGGTGTGAGGGTGGCCACGGTGATGGTGTTATTGGCGGATGGGTTTGAAGAGATCGAAACCGTATCAGTGATTGGCATTTTGCGTCGTGCCAAATTGAAGGTGGTGGTGGCCGGGGTAACGGGGTTGGATGTGACCAGTGCTCGGGGTATTAATGTGGTGGCCGATACGTTGTTAGAAGATGAGATTGCCTCCCCTGTGGATATGGTGGTATTGCCAGGAGGAGAGCCGGGCTGTACCAATTTGCAACGGTCTGCGATTGTGCATGATTATTTACACGATGCCCATGCCCGGGGCGTATGGATTGCGGCCATTTGTTCGGCCCCAAGGGTGTTGGCGGCTTTCAAGTTGATTCAGGGCAAACGAGTGACAGGTTTTCCTACCATTGAGCCGTTGTTGGTGGGCAGTACGTATGTGGCCAAAGATGTGGTGGTCGATGCCCCCTTTATTACCAGTCGGGGCCCGGGTACGGCGATGAAGTTTGCATTTGAGATGCTGGCGATCTTGCAAAATCGACAGGTAGTCAAATCACTGAAGGCATCCATGTTGGTTCGGTAGCGTCTGAATGCAAGTTTTGCATGGGGTTTCTCGATTATGGGTGTTTGGAGGGATTGCCATGGATAGTGTGACAGTATGAGTGCGGGTATCACACCGGTTGGGCCGGGTCAGGCAGGTCGTCCACCTGGTTCGTCAAAGGTTAATACCAGTACGACCCCGTTTGAATTGGCCCCTGGCACCAAGGTGCCGGTTGAAAAAACCGTGCCAACGGGGATTCCCCCCAAAGCTATCCCGACTCCCCCGTTACCTGCGACCCCTTCGATAGCCCGTCAACTCAAGCGTGAAGATTTGATTACGGTGTTGTTGTCGTTGGGTCGGTCTCCCACTCCCCAAAGCATTGCCTTGATTACGGCCTTAATTGAGCATGGCCTGGAAGCGTCGCAACAAAACGCCACCTTGGTTGAAAGTATTGTGAATCAAAAGCGTCAGCCCAACGCTTTGGAATCGGCGGTTATTTCGGTGTCAAAAGGGTTGGGAGAATCCCTTAAAAGTGTGGATTTAATCACCCAGTTTATCACCAACAAAAACCAATTCAATCAACTGAGCCATGGGTTTGACTCACTCGTGTCATCCTTGCGATTGGCTTTGAATTTAAACCAAGGCGTATTGCCACCTGATTTAATGAGTGGGTTGTTGGGGGTGTTGTCTGAATTGGATGATGAAATGAAGCGGTATCGTACCGTGGGGAAAGACCTTCCGTCTCGTGCGGCCCTCCTAGATGACTTACAATCCACCAGTGGTTTTTTGGCGGGTGTTCGGTCGATGTTGTCAAAGGCTTCGCCAACGGTTCTGGATGCATTTGGGGGGGTTCAGCAGGGTGTGAAAGGATTGTTAGAAGCAGTGGTGGGACATGCGGTGATGTCGGAATATGATAGCCAACGACCGATAGACGGACCCTATTATTATGTTCAAATTCCCCATCCGATGGGGACGCAATACCCACCCATTGAATGGTTGATTCAACAGGAACATCAAAAAGAGGCCCGCTTCAATCCGGATAAAACCAAGATGATCTTGTCATTTGAAACCCCTGAGTTGGGTGGCATCACGATTGTGATGGATATTCAAGATCGTCAGGTGTCAATGGCCATTCATTCCAATTCCCCTGATGTGCGCCGGGATGCCATGATGTGGGTGGCTGATCTTCGGCACCAATTAAAGGCCCATGATTATGAGTTAATTGGGGTTAAAACATCGGCCAAACGGGTGGATATCAATGCGTTGTTGATGCCTAAAATTAACTTGGATCGTTTATCAAGAATTGATACCGAGGTATGACCCAGACGCCGTCAAGTGAGTATTTTAAAAAGAAGTCAAAACGATTAAAATCTCGGCTGGATCAGTTGAATTCAGCGGACTTGATACAGCGTCAGGCCATAGCGGTTCAATACAACCCCTCCAAAGACAAGGCCCCCAAAGTGGTGGCGGTGGGCAAAGGGCGGGTGGCACAAAAGATTTTGGATTTGGCCGAAGAATACCGCATCCCCTTTTATGAGGATTCAGGATTGACGGATTTATTGGGCAAACTGACCATCCAGTCCGAAATTCCCCCTCATTTGTATAAATTGGTGGCAGAGGTGTTGGTGTTTGTGTTTCAGTTGAATCAATCGCGTAAAAAGAAGTCCCCATTGTCGTGATGGGTAAGGTTAGAAAGGTATGGGTATGAAATCGGGATCGTTTAATCGTCGGGGGCCATCGTGGCCCAAGTGGTTACTGGGCTGTCTTTGTCTGATTGGAGTGGTCGGGTTACTGGTCGTGGGGTGGCGTTCCGGTACCCGTAAGGGGGTCGTTGCACCGGATCCGATGCCAGTAGTATCCCAAGAGGCCCCGCCCTTGTTGGCGTTTGCCTCTCGGGGCATGGTGGTAACGCCCTTACAACGTGACCAATCGTCTGATTATGCCAACGTGGTGGTTTCGCATTTGCCACAAAAAACCACCCAATTGGTGTTTGATGGGGATGTGTCGATTTCGAGCTTGGCGTTGTTTACGTACCAAGAGGAACCTTTTTTAGAGGTGATTGTGGCGGACGAAGATTCAAATGGGGATGGAAAAATCAATGCCCAGGATATTCATCAAGTGGTGTGGGTGTCCTTGGATCGGATGGATCAGGTTAAAGTTGAATACCCTCGCATGCATGTTCGAAAGTATGTGGGGCAGGGTCGCATGTTATTATCAGATGCCGAGAAACGAGACTATGCCCGGGTTTATCAGGTGGCGGTGGATACCAACCAAAACGGACAAATGGACGCGGCAGATCCCACCCAATGGGTTGCCATTTCGTTGGCGGATCGGGATGTGCATGCGTTTTTGCCATCGCCTGACATTCCGGGTCAATCGGTGGTGACGCCATCGGCTCAGGTGGCCCCAATGGTGAAAAACAAAACCGACCAACAGAAGGGTCATTCCCGTCGTTCATCCCGTACTCGATCCAACCCAACGCAGTCGGGTTCGCCTGAGGGAGGGTCCGGGTCCCCACGTTCTAAAGAGTAACGTGGGGCGGGATGATCAAGGGGGTATGAGGCTTCCCTTGTTTCCACCCAAATACCCACCCAACGCAGTCGGGTTCGCCTGAGGGAGGGGGCAATGGGGGGGGCTGTTATGTCCCTTATGTTGGTGGCTGGCTGGGTTGTGTTGTCGCTCATCGTGCCTTTCCATTTGGTTATATCCATCTTTTTCATTTCATTGACCCAGTGTGATTTGCTATGGTCTTCTTTTCGCCACATTCTTCAGGACGCCAAACCAAGGACTTTTTGATGCCCGCTAATACAGTTCGTCTATCATCTCATCCGTCAGCGGTAGCTGGGGTGTATCACATGCTGCCAGTGCTTCCCAATGTGAGCATTGGATTGCGTGAAGTGCTACCAGATTCTAACCATGACCAGGTTTCAAGGGGACCGTCCATTCAGCCCGCTGGGTCTGTATTAGCGGTGGGGGTGACATCTCCTTCAGGTTCGGGGGTATTCACGGCCCCTCCTCGGATGATGCAACCTGGTGACCTGACGGGTATCACCAGTAACCATCGTTTAAAACGCCCACGACCTATTCTCCCTTCGGGTCAGTTCAGTGGACATAAACGGCCTGCTTCGCTTGGAAACGATGTCGCGAGGGTGAGCCCTTATTTACCGGAGAGTGCGTTTAGTAGACCCACTAAAAAACAACGGAGGGATGCCTTGACCATGCTGGCCAACGTGGCATTGCGTGATGCCACAGAAGAACCCGTTGTAGGGTCTGGTGGGGTGTAGAATGGGCCGTACTCCTCACGTTACGCCCTTTTATCTTTTATGAGTGGTGTTTGCGTGGGGCGTGAGTGACTGATTGGTGATGCCATAATACCCCTATGCCCATGATGGCCGCGATCATCGATCCTAATAATACCCCCACTTGGGCTCGGGCCATGAGGGTTGCATCCGTATAGGCCAGATGGGTGATAAACAGCGACATCGTAAAGCCAATGCCCCCCAAACACCCCATGCCGATGATGCCTCGCCATCCCACCGGTGGCAGGCTGATGAGCTTGCCCCATTGTCCCAGCCATAACCCTCCCACAATGCCCAAGGGTTTGCCCACACATAACCCCAACATGACGCCGATGCATTCTGGGGTGGCCACCGTTTCCCATAAAGCCCCATGAAAGGTGACACCAGCGTGGGTGACCACAAACAGGGGTAAAATCAGGCCATACGACCACTTGGACAAGGTTTTTTCTAAGCGGTGGTACCGCCCTTGGTGGCCATGATAGGGTACCCAACTGGCCACGATCACCCCCGCAATTGTGGGTGAAAGGCCCGCCTTGTACCACACCACCCAACTGATCAGGCATAAGGCCCCATAGGCCCATGGGATGGCGGTCCATCGGTTCAACCCCCATCCCACGCTTGCCAGCATGGCCCCAGCCAAGGCCCAGCCCCATGTGATGGCACTGCCATAGGCAAAGGCCACAATCGCAATGGCACCCAGGTCATCTACGATGGCAATGGATACCAATAATACCGAAATGGACGGGTGAATGCGTTGGCCTAAGACCGTTAAACAAGCCAACGCAAAGGCGATGTCTGTGGCACTTGGAATGGCCCATCCTTGCCAATTCCCCCCCCGATTAAGGGCTAAAAACACCAGGGCCGGGATGATCATGCCCCCCAATGCCCCCACCACTGGGGCCAAGG
>RGUG01000090.1 GCA_010027915.1 bacterium
AAATGCCGCGCAACAAGCGGCGTTATTGCCTGCAGTCGCCGAAGGCAAAAAGAAACTCGCGTTTGCGCAAACCGAAGCGCATGCACGTTACGACTTAGACCAGGTGCAATTGCAAGCCGAATCAAGCGGCACCGGTTGGACCCTGAATGGTGAAAAGCGCGTGGTGATCGGTGCGCCACTCGCAGATCAGTTGATTGTGTCTGCACGTACCGCACAAGGCATCAGCTTATTTATCGTCGATGCCAACGCCGCCGGTGTGCACATGCAGACGTATCGCACGGTCGATGAATTGCGTGCTGCCGATGTGCAGTTCAAGGGCGTCAAACTGCCGGCCGATGCGTTGTTGGGTCAGTCCGCCTCCCCCTTGTATCTGAATCTGGGTACCAGGGGTCACCCCCGTCTTGAGTTGTAAGATCCCACCCAAACCAGGGTGGCCACTACCCAGCCCATCACCCGGTCCGATGCGGTCCACCCGCTGCACACTGTCAATTAACAACCCATCAATACGGGGACGACCTTGGGGGTCAATCGGATCGGCAATCGGAATCCCATTCCACTCGACTTTGGCATAAGCAGACGGTAATCCGTTGGGAAACACCGACACACTGCCCCCCGTATTCACCCAATGAAGGGTCGGCTGCTGGGTCAACACATCCCCCAACACCTGTGCCCCCCTCAACTTGGCATCCGCCACCGATATCCCCCATTCGGTTTGAGGGGTCTGCCACATGGCACGGTTGGGGGTGCTTTGGACCACCCATTCAGGCAACACCCATTCCAAGGGAATGGCCCCCAGCCAACCGGGACACATCCAAAACAAGAACAAAGCATACACCAACGAGAATCTAAAACAGGCGGTCATCATGGCTCCTTACACAATTGAGATGGGCAAAGTGTCAGGATAATGAAAACAGGGTCGGATGACAAAAAACCATTGGTTGAGCCACTCAACCCCCCGTTGGATACACCCAATCAAATTCATCGGGCCATAAGTCCCGACAGTGTCCTTTGACTAAATCACCCAACAAAATACCCCCAATACGAATGCGTTTGAGCTGAACCACCGATAAGCCCACTTTGTGACAAAGGCGGCGAATGTGGTGGTGTCGTCCCTCAGTCAGGGTAATATGAAACGCAGTGGGACCCACCGGATGAATCACAATAGGCAACGTGGGGGCCCCCAAAATAGACACCCCTTCCAACAACCGGTCTTGCATGCCGGTGGTGAATTCCCGGTTAACCCTGACAATATACTCCCGTTCATGCCGACCGGTTAACAACTGCCTTGATAAGCGACCGTCATTGGTCAAAATAATCAACCCTTCCGACGCTTTATCCAATCGTCCCACCGGACTAAGGGCCCGATACGAAGGGGGTAACACGTCTTTGATTTCGGTTTCGTTGGGTTGGGGCGAGTGGGTAACCATGCCTTTGGGTTTATGAAATGCAATCGCTTGATACTGAATATGGGGTGGCAACCGAAGCACAATGCGATCGTAATAGGGGTCTACCATACACCCCAATTGGGTCACGGGTTGGTCATTGACCCAAACATACCCTGCTTCGATGTAGGTCTCGGCTTGACGACGAGACGCCATGCCCCGTTGGGACATGACTTTCTGCAAGCGTTGAAAATGACCGGGCACAGAAGCCGACATGGGCTACAACACCTGGTGAATGTGATGAAGCAATGCCACCGTGTCATCCCACCCTATGCATGAATCGGTAATCGAAACCCCATATTGAAGTTGTGCCAGATCCGTCGGAATGGGTTGGTTGCCCTCACCCAAGTTGCTTTCAATCATCACCCCTACCACATCGCGGTTACCTTGTTGAACCGCTTTCATCACCGCATGGGCCACGGGGATTTGGTTTTGAAACTGTTTGTTGGAGTTACCATGGCTACAATCCACCATAATGGCAGGGGTAAACCCCGCTTTCTTCATTTTAGCCGCAGCATCCTGAAGGGTGGCTAGGTCGTAATTGGGAATCCGCCCCCCCCTTAAAATAATGTGGCCATGGGGATTGCCTTTGGTGCGAATAATGGCCGTTTCACCTTGTTGGTTAATCCCCAAAAAGCCGTGGGGTTGCACCGCCGCATGCAACGCATTGATGGCCACCTCCACATTGCCTTCTGTGCTGTTTTTAAACCCCACTGGCATCGACAACCCGCTGGCCATTTCGCGGTGGGTTTGCGACTCGGTGGTACGGGCCCCAATCGAGGCCCAACTAACCAAATCGGCGATGTATTGGGGAACAATCGGATCCAGTAATTCAGTGGCAACAGGTAGACCCATTGCCGTGATTTGCAGCAACAATTCCCTCGATAGCCGCAACCCCGTCACAATGTCCGTCTGACCCGTCAGATGGGGGTCGTGAATATACCCTTTCCATCCCACGGTGGTACGGGGTTTTTCGAAATAGGTCCTCATCACCACCATTAACTTGGGCAATTGGGGCACCAAGTCCCGTAGTTGTCGGGCATACGCCAAGGCCGCTTTAGGGTCATAAATGCTACAAGGACCCACCACCACCATAAACCGGGGGTCCCGGCGAGACAAAATACCCACCATATCACGGCGACTGTTCACCACCGTCTGATGAGAAGCGGGGGTAATGGGCAGTTGTTGCTTTAGTTCAAAGGGAGAAATCAGGGGGGATATCGATAAAATATTTAAATCATCAGTTGGTTCCATCAATGGCCTCCATGGGGTTATACCGATCGGGCGGCAACCACCAGTTCCTGCATTTTATTGTAATCTTTTTTGCCCGGTAACGATTCCACACTCGACGATAAGTCCACCCCATATGGATTCACCAATTTAACCGCCTTATTCAAATTCTGAGCGTTAATACCACCAGCCAACACCAACGGGATGTCAAATTCTTTGGCTTTAATGGCCAATCCCCAATCAAATACTTTACCGGTTCCCCCCTCCATTCCCGATACTTTGGTGTCCAATAACACCGCCGATACGGAACTTTGATACGCCGCAATTTGATCCACATCTTGGATATCCGCAATCTTGAATGCCTTGATCACCCGGCGCCTCATACTGCGACAAAAAGCTGGCGATTCATTGCCATGCAGTTGAATCAAATCGAGTCGGCACCGATGGGTCACCGCATCAATATAGGGTTTATCGTGGTTGACAAAGACCCCCACCAACAACACAAAAGGGGGTAAAAACAAGCTGATTTCTTCGACAATATCGGGACTAATATAACGGGGGCTGTCTTCATAAAAAATGAAGCCCACCGCATCAACCCCAAGGTTAACCGCATCCATGGCATCGTCCCGATTGGTAATCCCACAAATCTTAATTTTCATCACCCCAAAAGGTATCACGCTTGACAGGGTTTGACCATGCGTGAAGGATCATACGTGAACCGCTCAATCCGAACGGCCACACAGAAAATACCTGACCCCAAAAAAGGAATGCTCCCAGAGAAGCCAATGAAGACAGGGTACATAGTGAAGACAAAATAAAAAAAATGAGTCACGAATTGACCCATTAAAATGGCTCCCCCGGTTGGACTCGAACCAACAACCCTGCGGTTAACAGCCGCATGCTCTGCCATTGAGCTACAGGGGAATCAACGGTGACAAGAGTATAGCAACCGATGGCGTGCGATGCAATTCTTTATGGCTTGCCATCCAACTAAGCCCATTTGCAACAGATTGGCAACAGAAGAGACCCCCCATCACCCTGTGGATGGCAGAATCCCAAGCCATACCGATACCCCATAAGGCACCCGATACAAGAGGGTACCCAAGGGTCACCACCCGTTTGCCCCCCCGCACATAGCATCAAAAACGTCGCGTCTACCCCCCTGCAGGTGAAATACCGGCGTGACTACCCAACGGTGACACAGAATGTTGTCATCGGTACCCTGACCTTGGGGGCGTGCTGATACTTATCCGATTCAGAGCGGTACCCAACGGCCACCAAGACCACCGTCTCATACCCATCCAATGGGATGGCCTCTGCCAACAACGCATCACATGCCACCGTATCGACCCCCTCAATCGGACAGGTGTCTACCTGCAACGAGGCCGCCATTTCTAAGCCAAACCCCATCGCCAAATACGCCTGCCGTTGGGCCCACGCCTTGGCTGCCGGATGGGTCAACAACATCCCCCCCATCATCCCACGATACCCTTCCAAATCAGCCACCGGGACCGACCGAACCGATGCAATACGTTTAATGTGGTCATCAATCATCTCGGGGGTGATGGTGGTCACAGTTTGAATGACCAACAAATGCGACGCATCGGTGATTTGCGATTGATTCCAAAACAGTGGTTTGAGTCGCTCCCTTAACCCCCGGTTGGCCAGGTGAACCACCCGAAACGGTTGGAGACCAAACGAGGTGGGAGCCAATCGCATGGCATCCAAAATCAGTGCAAAATCAGCGTCGGAAACGGATTGGGTCGGGTCAAATAATTTGGTGGCATATCGCCATTCTAAGTGGGCTGTCTGGGTCGTCATGATTACCTCATTTCAATTGTAATGGCCATGTTTTCTTTCACATCAATTAAACAAGGTTCAAATTTGGGCGGACCCCCTTTGGGAAAATAGTTGTTAGAAAGACCGACCCGTTCACGGGGAATAAAAAACACCATGTCAAACTGACCGTTGGTGTTTTCATCATGAAAAGCCGTCAGGCAATATTTGCCGGGTTTCGGCAATACCACCTTGGCCACCCCACCTTTATCTACCACCGGCACATCAGCCGTGAAGTCCCATTTTTTTAAAAACGACTCTTTGGAAGCATACACGGCCACACGAATATTGCCTTTGTTACTTTTGGCATTTTTTGCGGTCACGGTAACTTCCACCGCATGAACCGCAATCGAACCGACCAACACAGCCCCACAGACCACCCCTTGAACCCATTTACTCCACATAATCCAACTCCTTACCAAAGGTTTCAGGTAACCACCAAACTGCCCCCAATGCCAATACTGCACACCCCACGCCCATTATCATACAAAGGTGAGAAGACGGTATGCGATGATACCCCAACTGAAAGATCAAAAGCAATGGGACCACCGATGCACGAATAAAATTGGGTACCGTGGTGGCCACCGTGGCACGCAAATTGGTGCCAAATTGTTCGGCTGCATTGGTCACAAAAATCGCCCAATACCCCACCGATATACCCAGGGCCAAACAAGCACCATAAATCCCCGCAGCCGTTCGAATTCCCCCATACCCATACCACGCTGTGGCCACCAACCCCAATAAAATAAAAAACACAAACACCAGTCGCCGAGATTGCCACCATTGACTCAACACCCCACTGGCCAAATCGCCCACCACCAGCCCCACATAGGCCATCAAAATGGCCTTGCCCGCACTCACCGGCTCAGTCACCCCAAATCCCTTGGCCAATTCAGGCGAAAACGTCACCAACACCCCAATCACAAACCACGTGGGAAGCCCCACCACAATACAAGCCACATACTTACTTAATCGGTGCCAATGGGTGAACAACGCAAAAAATTGACCCCGTGCCACACCCGAATGGGATTGTGAGGTAAACAAACCCGACTCATACGCCTTGACCCTTAATAACAACAGCAACAAGCCCATCAGGCCCCCCACCACATAACACGCACGCCAATTCACCAATTCTGCCACCAAACCCGCCAAAATGGCCCCACTGACCCCAAACGTGGCGATGGCCATGGTACCCCATCCCCGCGTTTCTTTGGGCAAGGTTT
>RGUG01000010.1 GCA_010027915.1 bacterium
CGGTCAAAGTAATCCGTTATGACAACGGGATGAGTCGCACGGCATGAAGGCCCTGTGCTAAAAACGGCCGTAATACCCCCATGATCACGCGGGTTCGCTCAAGACGGGATAACCCATCCAGGCCAGGGGCCTCAATCTGAATCGAAATATGACTGACCCCGTTTCCCACATAATGGGACGCATGCTCGTGAGAGTCATCCTGTACCACCAATACACGGGGCATCAAGGCGTGTTGTAAAGCGGTTTCAATCGCATCCAATTGAATGGTCATTGTACCCGGTCGATGAGTGCGATCATGGTGTGATAAAACTGGGCCAACCCTTGTAAATAGTGTTCCGATTCCGTACTCATTGAGGCCAATAAGGGGGTTCGAATGCGGGGGTTGAGGAGTGTGTCGGCGAGACGTGGGATCACCACGTCTCCGATAAAATCGGACACATCGGATCGCTCAGGATCAACGGCCATGTCAAATAAAATGGCCACCTTGACAATGGCTGATTCGATATTGGCCCCCGGTGACAACAAGGGGTCGTGCAACACATGGGCGGCACGGGCCAACAAGGCATTGAGTTCGTCCAAGGGCAAGTGCGTCATCAACACCCCCAATAAGACCCGGTCCATCTCGGGGTTTAAGCGTCCCAATGTGGCATGGTCGATCATGCCACGATACAACTGTTGCAAGGTGTCCAGGGCCCCCGCATAATACCGCAATGTCGACTGAGGACGGGCTAGTAATCCCCCCATGTCCCCCAGTGTATGCCGATAGCCCAATACCGTTTGGCTGACATGGGTAACCATTGCCTGGGCGTCCTCATCCCAAATCCCCCATGCAAACGCATGGGTGGTATTCGAGGCCCATTGTATCGTCATTTCTGGGTAGGCAATACTCACCCGTCGGATACCGGGGGTTCCAATGCCCCCCAACATGGTCAAGACCGATACATACACGCATTGCAACAACCGAACCGCATCCTGATGCTCGCCGGTTCCGATCCGCTCCCATTCCCACTCATGATGCATCTGGTGTTTCAAACGGCTCAGGCCCTCTGATGACACATCCAAAGACCCGAGCTCTTGGGCCACCGCCATCATCATCTCAACCGATGGGGGCAAGGTTGCCTTAGGCAAAAGGGAGAACGCCTTCAACGGGCAACGCATCTTGACTACAATGGGCGGTGACCATTCCCTCGTCTACTGTTACCTGTCGGGTACCAGATCCGGGTAAGTCAAACATCAAGGGCATCATCAAGCCTTCTAAAATACTGCGAAGGGCCCGGGCACCTAATTTTTTCTTGATGGCATATGAGGCAATGGCCGTCAGGGCCGATTCTTCAAAGGTGACCGTGATCCCATCCAATCCCATCAAAAACTGATATTGCTTGATCAGCGCATTTTTGGGTTCCACCAAAATGCGGACCAATGCGTCTTGGTCCAACTCATGCAAAGGGGCCACAATTGGCAAGCGTCCAATCAATTCCGGAATCAACCCGAATTGCTGTAAATCTTCATATTGAATATGCCCAAATAAAAACGAGTCGGTCAAAGGGGTGTTAGCACCCGATAAAAACCCATACCGTCGTTGTTGAATACGACGACGTATCAAGGGCTCAATCCCATGAAAGGCACCCCCTGTAATAAATAAAATGTGCCGGGTATCAATTGAGATCATGTCGCCCTGGGGGTTTTTACGTCCCCCTTTGCTCGGGACAGTCATGACCGACCCTTCTAACATCTTTAATAAGGCTTGTTGTACGCCCTCCCCTGACACATCCCGTGTAATGGAGGGGTTTTCGGATTTCCGTGAAATTTTGTCGATTTCATCGATGTAGACAATACCAATTTGGGCCCGCTCAATTTGATGGTCCGCCACTTGAATCAGGCGAAACAACATGCCCTCCACATCTTCTCCCACATACCCCGCTTCGGTAATCGTGGTCGCATCCGCAATGGTAAACGGGACGTTTAGGAGCTTGGCCAAGGTTTGGGCAAACAGCGTCTTACCCGTACCCGTGGGACCCACCAACAACACATTGCTTTTTTGTAATTCCACATCGTCTGGTGAGGTAGGGGGATGCTGGATGCGTTTGTAATGGTTGTATACGGCCACCGACAACACCTTTTTGGCATGGTCTTGGCCAATAATATGGGCATTGAGGTGGTCGTAAATTTCTTTGGGTGTCGGAACGGATAACGATTGGATGGCCGTGGCCAACCCATCCGGCGCCTCATCTGGCTCTGTGGTGGGTACCACGGTGACCCCTATCACATCATTGCAGGTCAGCACACACTCATCACAAATATTGGCATGCGGACCGGTAACCAGTGCCTTGACCTCCCGTTGGTTTTTGCCACAAAACGAACAGGCAGGTAGGGTCAACGGTTTAATGGGTTGGATTGAATCACATTGTCAATCAATCCATAGGTCACGGCTTCTGATGCCCCCATGAAAAAGTCGCGGTCGGTGTCTTTTTCTATCTGTTTGAGGGGTTGTTTGGTGTGATGGGCCAACATGTCATTTAACGAGCGTTTGAGTCTCAAAATTTCTTTGGTTTGGATCTCAATGTCCGTGGCTTGTCCCTGGGCCCCACCCAATGGTTGATGAATCATAATGCGTGCATTGGGCAAAGCAAACCGACGACCTGGTTCACCGGCCGCCAATAAGACCGCACCCATCGAGGCCGCTTGTCCCAAACAAATGGTGGATACCTTGGTTTTAATGTATTGCATGGTGTCATAAATGGCCAAGCCAGCGGTGACCACCCCACCTGGGCTGTTAATATACATATAGGTTTCTTTTTCTGGGTCTTCGGCGTCTAAAAAAAGTAACTGGGCAATGACCAAATTGGCAATATGGTCATCAATTGCCTCACACAAAAAAATAATACGCTCTTTTAATAACCGCGAATAAATATCATACGACCGTTCGCCTCGTCCGGTTTGCTCGACTACAATTGGTACCAATCCCATACTAACGCTCCTTTTTTTTACCAGGTCACGATGACACAACGAGGGGCTCATACACCGATGACGACACCACAAGTTCCAAGGCACGTTCTTGAATTAACACCCTTGTAATATGGTTTAAATTTAGACTGGACCAGTTGGCCAATACATCCTCACGACGCCACTCGGGTTTTTTACTTTGTACAAACGCCACCACATCATCTTGTCCCAATTCAATGTTTTCTAAGGCCACAATTTCAGCATAAGCCAAGGCCGCTTTCACCCGTTGGGTGGCATGGGGTTTTAATTGTGCTTCCCAATCGTCTTTGGTGAGATTGGATTGTGCCAGGGCCGCTTCCAATGTGGTGTTGTCTTTTTTTAACCGTTCTTTTTCTTCCTCAACCATGGCCCCCACTTCCAACTCAATCAAGGTGTCACTGAGGGTGACGGTCATGCCGTCTGTTACCTGCGACATGAGGGCTTGAATCCGTGCGTCCTCAAAGTGACGTTGGGACGCTTGTTCCAAATTGGTACGGATCACCGCCTTGAGTTCTTCAACAGTGGGTACTTTAAAGGTGCTGGCGACCAACTCATCGGATAGGTCGCCCACTTCACTCCCACGAACGGATTCGATGACACCCTTAAATGAAATCGTTTTACCGGCGACCACCGCCAACTCAAACCCTTCGGGAAACGTGTCGGTCGCATCGAACGCATCCCCGGCTGATTTCCCAACCAAGGCCAGGTCCAATTGTGACCCAAATAATTGATCCCCTACGATATACCCCCCTTTTTCTCTGCTCCACTGCTCAATCACGGTCCCGTCGGAATCGCTGGTGTGAATATCAATAATGGCCATGTCACCCACCGCAATGGGTCGTGATACCGGTGGGTACAGGTGAAACCGTTTCATAATCCCTCGGATCTCCTGTTCGACCTGTTCATCGGTCACCGGCTCTAGTGAGACGTGGTGGGACAACCCTTTGTATGGGCCCATGGTGACCGCTGGCAACACCTCGACCTCAAGGGTAAATCGTAAGGGCTGATGGGGTACATAAGGATCCATTTTGGTCACGTTGGGATGACCCACGACCTTCAGCGATTGACCCACAATGGTATCGCGGGCGACCCGTTGGACGGCATGGTCAATGCCTTCAGACACCCCAAACTGAGGACCCAATCGCATGGTCAGAATGTGGTCTGGCACCTTGCCTTTTCTAAAACCAGGATGGTCAGCAGCCAATCGAATCTTATTTTTTTGTTCGGCGACTTGCTGATCCAGCATATCGGCGGCGATTTCTAACTCAAATGTCCACTTACTTGCTTCTAGAACCGATGATATGACACTCATAATATCTCATCCTTTACCTGTTGATTTCCCACCATCTCACCAAAACGACCCACCTGATGCCACGCTGATGATCATACGTTACTTTATTTATTGGGTTTGAAAAAGGGTGAATCGCCCAAACAATAGGCAAAAGGGAGGATGATAGCCGTTCAGGTGATCCACCATGTCCACATCAATGCAATAAATAATTGCCCCCCTTCCCCTATCAATAATCGAACACTATCACGTATCACCCTGTGCACAAGGAAGTAGAAGGGAAATCACCAAATACAAGTTAAAGGATTACAGGTGGCAATGGAGCGGGATACCAGATTCGAACTGGCGACCTTCTGCTTGGCAAGCAGACGCTCTACCAACTGAGCTAATCCCGCGAGCATTAGACGGAGCGATTCTACGACTATAACACTTTGCGTTACTCTGGTAAACTACCCATCCATGAGTCTGTTAAAATCCCCCAAACGCCGACGCTTTTATGTGATGGTCTATAGCCTTTCGGGACTCATTGCCACGGTGG
This sequence comes from bacterium, assembly GCA_010027915.1. The sequence continues at coordinate 4,809 of RGUG01000010.1, forward strand.
GACTGGCGTTTAACACGGCCTCCATTTCATTGAATGACAACATTCAAAAGTTACACCGACAAATTAAAATGGTGAGGGATCAAAACCGAGAGCTCAAAGCCCAACTGTTGCAAGAAACCCGATGGTCAAAACTGGATGCGATGGCCACTGAATTGGGCATGGCCCGACCTCAAACCATTATTTACATTGCGGATCATGGCACCCAAGCCCCCACTCAAACGCCTTAATACGTTAACCCTGGCCGTGGTGTGTTTTATGGGCATTATTGTGCTGAGACTTCTGTATTTGCAGGTCATTAAGCACGAATTTTACAGCGAAAAATCTCAAAATCAGATCAATAAAGTGTACACCATTTTTCCCAATCGGGGTCAGATCGTAGACCGTCATCAAATGCCACTTGCCTTTTCAAGGCCGGTGTTTTCGGCGTATGCCATCCCCACCCAAATCCAGTCAAAACCAGCGTTCGCCCGCCAAGTGGCGGCCATTACCGGTCAGTCAGAGTCTCGGGTGTTGTCGTTAATTAACAACCAGTTGGCGTTTATATGGATCAAGCGAAAACTAACGCCCGAAATGGCCAAGGCCCTTCAGGCCCTTCAATTGGAAGGCCTCAATTTTGTGCAAGAAGACCTCCGGGTGTATCCCCAACATGACCTGTTGTCCCACGTGTTGGGTTTTGTGGGCATTGACAACCAAGGATTGGGTGGCATTGAGTATCAATTTGACCGACAGTTGCAAGGAGCCCCCGGCCGTATTGTGTTAGAAGGGGACCCATTCGGTTATCGGTTGGTGACGGGTAAACGACAAACCCGTCGTCAATTGGATGGGGGAAATATTACGATTACCATCGACTCTTATTTGCAGCATGTGGCACAAAAAGCCCTCGAAGAGGGGATTGCCGAAAACGGGGCCATTGGGGGACAAGTGGTCATGATGGACCCCCAAACGGGGGACATACTGGCCTTGGTCGATAGCCCTGCATTTGATAGTAACCACTGGCGCGATAGTACTGACGCCATTCGGAAAAACAGTGTGGTGACCGATGTGTACGAGCCTGGTTCTGTGTTTAAGTTGGTCACCGTGGCCGCCGCCATTAACGAAGGGCTGGTCACGTCTCGATCGGTGATGCAGGTTCCTCCCACCCTTACCATTGGCGGTCGGACCATTCGAGAAGCCCATGGGCGAGCAGCCGGTGAAACCGATACCCGTAGTGTCAGCGAAATCATCGAAAAGTCTTTGAATGTGGGGACATCCTTGTTGGCCATGAAAATAGGGCATCAGCGGTTTTATCGCTACATTACCCAATTTGGATTTGGTGCCCCGACCCAAATTGAGGTGCCGGCCGAATCGAGGGGCATATTAAACCATGTCTCCAAATGGTCCAAACCGGATATTGCCATGATTTCTTTTGGGCAAGGGGTGGCGGTCACCCCCATTCAAATGGTGTCGGCTGTGTCGGTCATTGCCAACAATGGGGTGAGGGTGAAACCCCGATTACTCTGGAAAATTTCGGAACCTCATTCATTGGCCATGCAGGCCGTACCAATTAAAACGATGGGGCGGGTGATTTCAGAAAAAACGGCCCAAGAAGTCAAGGCCATGATGGCCGATACGGTACGACAAGGCACGGCGACGGCCGCCCAGATTCCAGGGTTTACCATCGGAGGAAAAACCGGAACCGCCCAAAAAGTAAGAATCGGCGGGGTGGGCTATGAACCCGGTAAATATATTGCCTCATTTATCGGGTTTTTCCCGGTTCACCGGCCACGGGTGGTGATTTTGGTCATTGTGGATTCCCCGACCAAAAGCATTTATGGGGGCACGGTCGCCATCCCCATTTTTAGACAGATTGCATTGGCCACCATTGACCATTTGTCGATTCCGCCCGATCAATGGAACCCGGGACAACGCGCCCAAACGGTGGAATAAATGGACCCGCATCCATCCCTTTCGCCGTATGATGCGGTGGTGGCGTGGGCCCATCGGTTGGTTACAGTTGCCATGAACGGACGGCCTACCCCTGAATGGGTGGCATTGATCGATGCGATGATCGAGGCCCTTCACGGGTCGCCTCAGACCGGGGCACCCCACCCGTTGGCTCAGGCGTTGGCCCGCATTCGAGAGGAGGGTAGGGTCCCCGCTAAAACGGCCTCCGTACCGGTGATGGTGCCGTCTCGAATGGGGGCATCATCGGCAACGCCCCCCCCACTCATTGGCACCAGTCCGGTCATGCAACCAGTGTATCGGGCCATTGGGTTGATATTGGAAACCGATATTACCGTCATGTTAACGGGTAGCACGGGGACGGGGAAGGATGTTTTGGCACGGCTCATCCATCACCAATCATCCCGACGGAACCGGCCGTTTGTGACGGTGAATTGTGGGGCCATCCCCCGAGAATTGATCGAATCAGAATTATTTGGGTATGAAAAAGGGGCGTTTACAGGGGCCGATGGGGCTAAAATGGGCCACTTTGAAAGGGCCAATCAAGGCACCATTTTTTTGGATGAAGTGGGCGAGTTACCGCTGGATATGCAAGTCGCCCTGTTGCGGGTGTTGCAAAACCGGGAGGTCATCCGAGTGGGCGGTTATACCCCCGTGTCATTGGATATTCGGGTGATAGCGGCCACCAACCGTGACTTGACGGCGGCCGTGGCCAATGGTTCGTTTCGTTCGGATTTGTATTATCGCTTGATGGTGTATCCCATTCGGGTGCCCGATCTTCGTGAAAGGCCCGAGGACATCCTGCCGTTGGCCTTGCATTTTTTGCATCGTTTTTCGGCCCAATACCGCATTCCCTTTCACGCCTTAAGCCCTGCCGCCCAATCCCACATTCAGGCTTATGCGTGGCCTGGTAACATTCGGGAATTAGAAAACACGATGCTCAGGGCATTGATTTTGGCCCAGGGGGATATCATGATGCCCCATCATATGATAAGCCCCCTATCGGACCCGGTTGAAGGGGGGCGTACCATGACCCCCTTGTTACCCATTGGCCGAAGCGGCCGGGAGGGGCCGGTGGGTCATGATGAGGGGGTGGAGATGACCTTGGCAGACATAGAAGCGCAGGCGTTGTCCCAGGCGTTTCAGCGACATGGCTACAATGTGGCCCAAACAGCCAAGGCATTGGGGATATCGCGCGGGACCTTTTATAGCAAGGCCCAAAAAATAGGCTTGATGCAAGCCGTGAAGCGGGGTGACTCACCCAGGACAAATGGGGACCGGGTCCCTGGTGGTCGTCACGGCTGATGTACCCATTTTATCCCCAAGAACTGGCCATTATGCAGACCCATACTCGCCCTGCCCGGGCGGCCCACTCGGTACGGGTGGCCGAAACGGCGTGGCAATTGGCCCGTCATTGGGGAGCAGACGAAGGGGCCGCTTATCAGGCGGGATTGCTACACGATGTGGCCAAAGCCTATACCCCGGACACCCTGCCGATGGTGCTTCCGGATCGGATGACCGAACTATGGCAGGCCTTTCCTGCGGTGTGGCATGCGTTGATTGGGCCGGATGTGGTGCGGGCGTGCCACCTGCCCATTTCAGAGACCGTGGCAGAGGCCATACGATGGCATACCACGGGGTGTGATCAGATGTCTTGTTTGACACAGGTGGTGTTTGTGGCCGATTATATCGAGCCTCAGCGGCCATTTGCGAATCGTGAGCAGGTGGAGGCGTTGGCGTATCAGCACCTTGAAGGGGCGGTATTGGCCATTGTGTCGGTGACCATTCGTCAGTTAATCAACCGATCGGCTCCTGTCCATCCGCATGCCATTGGGTGTTACAATGCGATGTGTCGTCATGGTGAACGGGAAGGGTATTAATCGATGCGGTCAGAGGGGATATGAGCAGGGCGTTTTTGAATTTAAAACGGTGTTATGTGTGGTATCAGCTGCATCGCAACCAATGGCCGGGCCGGTTGGTCCGGCTTCCCCTTTATGCGTTGTTGGTGTATTGCGTGTGGGCCTTTGTGTTGGCCAGCATGATCAGCCGGGCTTTGGTATTGGAAGTGGTGCTCGCATTAATGCCCAAAACCAAACTGGATGGCATGAATATTTTGGTGGTAGGCGTGGATAGTACGCATGGTATTCAGCGGTCGGATACCATTATGGTGCTCCATTTGGATGACAGCAAAAACAGGGTGGGGGTCATGTCCATCCCCCGTGACACGCGGGTGAATGTGGCGGGCATTGGGCCGACCAAAATCAACCATGCATATGCCTTTGGGGGCGTGTCGTTATTAAAACGGACGGTCATGGAATTTATGAATATTCCGATCGATCGGTATATACGGGTCAATCTGACCGGGGTACAGCATTTGGTGGACCAATTGGGGGGGGTGGTCGTCAATGTGCCCAAAAACATGTACTACGTGGATGCGGCGGGTGAATTATACATTGAGTTAAAACAAGGCAAGCAAGTGTTAAATGGTAACAAGTCAGTGCAGTACCTTCGGTTTCGACATGACCAAGATTCTGATTTGGGACGCATTCATCGCCAGCAGGGGTTTGTGCATTCGGTGGCCAATCGGATTGTGGAATTGGGGGATGATGCCAACTTGCCCCGCATTGTCGGTAAGCTGAGTCAATCGTTCGATTCAGATCTATCCACCAAAGAGTTAACGGGGCTGGTGGTGCAATTTCGAGACGCATTGCATGCCGAACGGATCGACATGGGGACCATTCCCGGTATGGCGGTCTTAATGGAAGGGGTGAGTTATTGGAAACCTGATATTAGCCAGATGGACCGATCGGTGGACAGGGTGTTATTGGGTATTGACGTGCGGCAAGATCAGCTGGTCGAAAAAGTCAAAACCGAAGACCAATCCGCCAGTGGGGATGATCGGCGTACGGTGACCTTAAAAGAAGCCAAGCGGGTGGCGGAGCAATCCGAATTGGCGACGGTTAAAAGCAAGCAAGGAAAAGACAAGGTCAAGGCCATTAAGCGACAATTGGTCGTTGAAATCTTGAATGGTTCGGGCACGCCGGGACAAGCCAACAAAGCGGCCGCAGCCTTGAAAAAAATGGGGTTCAAAGTGGCCCGGACGGGCAATGCAGGGTCATTTAAGTATGGCCAAACGTTGCTGGTGGACTGGCGAAACCAGGTCGATGACAGTGTGTCAGTGGCCCATGCACTGGGCATTGATCCGGCCAAAATTATTGTGTACAACCGCCCTAATAAAACGATTGATGCCACGTTGGTGGTCGGCAAAGACTGGGATCAATTACCTAAGAAAGCAGGGGTTCAACGATGACCGATTCACTTACCCAGTTAGTGGCAACCATTGCCGAAGCTTGTGTGTCACGCAAGGCCACCGATGTGAGGGGATATCAGTTGCGACACCCCCTATTTGAAGCGGCGGTAATGGTGGCCACCGTTTCAAATAGCACCCACCTCAAATCATTGCGAGATGAGGTGGCCAAGGTGTGTGACGGTGTCGATGCGTCAGGGGGACTCTCTGAAGTGTCAGGGCAATTGAGCAGTGGGTGGGTCATGGTCACCATGCCAGGGACGCTGGTCTTGCATATTATGTTGCCTTCTATGCGGTCGTTTTATCAATTGGACGAGCTATACGCCACCCAGGGGCCGGTGACCCATTATACTGAGGACAATGCCACCCCGTACCCGCAGGGCGAATGATCTGTATTGATGGGTTTACATCATGCCGTCCTTTGCTATACTCAAACTTTTCGGAGTAGCGGTAAGCCGTTTGTACGAGTAGGCCTGAGTAGGCCATTGATCATAAGGAGTTTACAATGAACATGCGTGTATGGCTGATGGTGTCGTTGCTGACCGGGGCATTGGTAGCCCCTGCGTTTGCCGCCTCTGAATTTGGGGTTGTGGATATGGAGCGTGTGGCAGCCCGTTATTCAGATGCCATTAAGTTGCAAGAAGAATTAAAAAAGCGACGCGAAACGTTTCAGGCCACTTTGGACGAAAAAACCAAAAAATTTGAAGAGTTTCGAAAAAAAGCAAAGAAAGAAGACGAGGTTCGCAGCTTTGCCGCTAAAATTGAATCTGAACTCAAACCCAAGCAGGAAGAGTTGGTTCGGTATGAACAAGAGCAAAACATGAAGATGTTTGCCAAGATTGTGGCGGCGTCTGATGTGGTCGCCAAAAAATATGGGGTGGGCACGGTGGTAGACAAACGCGTGGTATTGTCAGGTGGATATGACATGACCGACGCGCTGGTTGTTGAATTAAACAAAACCAAATAACAGTCGGTGAAACTTGGCGACATTGCCCACTGCCTTCGGGGTCAATTGGTAGGGGATTCAACCCTACCGATTGACTCAATCGGTGCCCTAGGGGATGGCCCCTCTGATTTAACTTTTGTCATGGATGCAGTGGCCAGTCGACGGTTGGATCCAACCTTGCATCGGGCGGTGGTGGCCCCTTTTTTAATCCCACAAATGGCCCATCAGGTGGTGGTATCAAACCCTCGGTGGGCCATGGCCCATCTGATTCCATTGTTTTTTCCCTTGCCGTCTCGCATCGCAGGGGTATCCCCCTTGGCGGTGGTATCAGACGGGGCGGCCATACACCCCAGTGCCACAGTAGACGCCGGGGCGGTCATTGAAGCGGGGGTGACCATTGGGGCCGATACCCATGTGATGTCTCGTGTCACTGTGCTGCAGTCGGTTAGCATAGGCGATGGGTGTGTGTTGTATCCAGGTGTGGTGGTCTACCCTCGGTCCGTGATTGGGCATCGGGTCTGTATTCATGCCAATGCGGTGATTGGATCCGATGGGTTTGGGTATGTGGCCCATGAGGGACAATCCGTCAAAATGCCCCATGTCGGACGGGCCGTCATCGGAGACGAGTGCGAAATTGGGGCGGGGGCTTGCATTGACCGGTCAGTATTAGGCGATACGGTATTGGGCAAGGGGGTCAAACTGGATAACATGGTCCACATTGCCCATCATTGCAGGGTAGGAGAGGGGAGCGTGGTGGCGGCCATGACGGGTTTAACAGGGGGGGTCAGCATCGGCAAAGGGGTGCAAATTGGGGGGCAAGCGGGGTTGGCCAATGCCACCATTGGGGATGGGGCAGTGATTGCGGCCCGTGCGGGGGTGACCACGGATGTTCCCCCTGGGGCAGTGGTGTCGGGATTTCCGGCATGGTCACACCGCAAGGAGTTGATAAAAGAAGCATGGTTACGAAAGATGAGCCAAACAACACAAAGGAGAAAACCATGAGCATACGCAAGATGATCGGGTGGGGTGTCCTGGCGTGGGGATTGTCCACCCACATGGTAATGGCGGTATCATCCTTAAATGGGTCAACAGGGTTAATCCTGATACCCACCGCAGAAGCATTGTCGTACATGCAGTCCGAGCTGGCGGTGGACTATCGCTTTTTTGGTTCCACACAGACCAACAGCCTCAAATACAACGTGGGGATTGCCAAAAACTTGGAAGTGGGGATCTTGGGTGGGTCGGTGCCGGCCGAAGGGTTTTTCGTGAATGCCAAGTATTTTTTGATGTCAGATACCCAACGGTACCCGTTGTCCATGGCCGTAGGGGTTCAGAATGTGGGATCCAAAACCGAATCGACCCTGTATCTGGTCTTATCCAAACGGTTTGATCAAAATATGGCGGTTCATGGTGGGTTTGTGGGGGTGTTTACCCCCACTGAAGTCCGACCCGAAATGATGGCCGGTATCGAATACATGCTCAATGACAAAGTGTCCCTGTTGGCCGATACCATGACCCAAAGCAAAAAATTATGGGTGAATGTGGGAGTGAGAATCGAAGTGTTGCCCGCATTGGTGCTCAGGGCCTCGGTATTGGATATCACCAAAGCGGGATCCACCGACACGGTCACCACATTGGGTGCCAGCTATTCGGTATTTTTGTAGGATGACTGGCTTGCCGCCCCTGTCCACATTGTGTCCGGCATCGGTACTGGTCATCGGGGATGTGATGTTAGATGAGTACCACTGGTGTACGGTACATCGCATTTCGCCCGAATCGCCGGTGCCAGTGTGTCAGGTGAGTCATACCACCGTAGCACCGGGTGGGGCAGGCAATGTCGCCCACAACATGGTGGCCATGGGTAGCCAGGTGGCAGTGGTCGGCACGGTGGGCGATGACAGCAGTGGGGATCGGCTGCGGACGGCCCTAAAAGAAGGAGGCGTCAGCATTGATGGGGTGGTGGTGGTGCCCCATCGGCCCACCATTTTAAAATCCCGCATTATTGCCCATCATCAGCAAGTGGTGAGGGTGGACCGGGAACCATCGGCCATGGTGTCGTCCCGGGTGGCCGCCCACTTGTGGGCCCATATTCAGGGGGTCATGCCCACGGTGAGGGTGGTGGTGATCTCTGATTATGGCAAGGGGACCTTATCAGACCCCTTGATAAAGAAAACCATTGGGCAGGCCAAACAACAGGGGTGCCCGGTGTTAATTGATCCCAAGGGATCTCGGTATCATAAGTACCGGGGGGCGACCCTGTTGACCCCTAACTTTGCAGAATTTTGTTTGGCCATTGGCAAAACCCCCACCACCGAAGAAGCCATATGCCGAGAAGGCAAGCGGTTGTTGCAGCGGTTGCAATTGTCAGCCTTACTGATTACCCGCTCCGAAAAAGGCATGACCTTGATACTGCCCGATCGGGTGGTGCATTTAGATACCGTTGCCAAACAAGTCTATGACATTACCGGGGCGGGGGATACGGTGGTGGCATGGTTAGCGGTTGGGTTGGCCAACGGATGCGGCACCAGGTAAACGGCCCATTGGTGTTTACCAATGGCTGTTTTGATTTGTTGCATCCTGGCCATGTGGCGTATTTAGAAGCGGCCCGGTCGTTGGGGGTTGCCTTGGTAGTGGGCCTCAATTCGGATGCCAGTGTCCAACGCCTTAAAGGGCCGTCGCGACCCGTGCAAGCCGAACAGAATCGGGCACGGGTATTGGCAGGATTAGCCGCGGTGGATGGGGTGGTGATCTTTGATCAAGATACCCCCATTGCGTTAATTGAGTATCTGACGCCCGATGTTCATGTCAAAGGGGGGGATTATCAGGTCGAGACCTTGCCCGAAACTCCGGTGGTTCAGGCCTATGGTGGCCCGTTTGTGGTGGGACATGGGTGCACGGGTATCATCGACCGCATTCGAGGTCAGCATGGATAACATTCGCGAGTGGGTCAAAGCCAAAGGGACGGGGGCGACCATGGGAAAATCGTTGTCGGATGACCAAGTGGCCCGTTTGACCGATGGGTTGAATCGTGAGGATGTGCCACTGGCAACCCGCATGACGTTGTTGGTGGCCTTGATCATGTTGCCAGGGACCCCGGCCGAAACAGAATGGGTGACACGGGTGATGTCAGATGCCACGGTCTTGCCGTTGCCCCTCCGCTGGGTGATCACCCATCAATACCCTACCCCCTTGGCGGCGTTGGCAGGGCGGGTAATCGCCGGGAACGATTTATCAAAAAGTGAGGCGGATCGGGCCATGGCGTGGGTGTTTGGAGAAGACGATGATGCCATCAAGGCGGCGTTATTAGAAGGGTTGCGACTCAAGCGAGAAACCCCCACCGAAAACCTGGCCGCTTGGGGGGCGTGTCAGCAACGCACGACGCCCCTGCAAACCGATGAGCCCATGGTCTTGGATTTGGCCCATCCGTATGATGGGTTTTCGAGAACCCCGTGGTTGGCACCGTTTGTGGCCTCAACTTTGGCGGCGTGTGGGGTGCCGGTGGTATTGCACGGCGTGCCCATGGGCACGCCTAAAAATGGAATAAACACCCATCAGATCTTGCAACAGTATGGCCGTCACATTCCCCAGTCGGGGACAGAAAGTGTGGCACGGTTGCGTGCCACGGGGTGGACGTATGTGGCACAATCGGTGGTGTGCCCTGCGTTGTGGTCCTTGCATGCGTTGCGGGTGGCCATGGTCAAACGGCCTGTATTGGCCACCGTTGAAAAACTCATGGTACCGGTTCGTGCCCGTCGTACGTACTTGGCCGCCAGTTACACCCATCCACCGTATCAAGTAAAAATGACGGACTTAATGGCCCGTTTGCCCGTCCACCAGTGGGTGGTGGTACGTGGGCAAGAGGGGGGAGTCCAATTACCCATTGACCGTCGGTGCCCATGGGTGACGGTGCCGCCTACCTTGGATGGGTTTGTATCGCCCGAGTGGGTGGGGGTCGCCCGTGATGACCGCAAGCTAAGCCTGGAGGATGCACAGCCCGAAGGGGTATTAACCCATGACGGACACCCTTGGCGGGCGTTATTGCGGTGGCAATGTGCGGCGTGGGTGCACTGGATTCAACCGGACGGCACCGCGTTGGCAAGGGTAGATGATGCGTTGCGATCCCATGCCGCATGGGATCGATGGCACCGATGGGGTATCTAAAGCACGCAATTGGTGGGGTGTTGCTATGGGTGGTGGGCTCGATAGTGGCCAGCACATGGTGGCCCGATCGTGCGGTGACAGAATGGGTGCCTTGGGCGATGGGGGGGTGTTCGTCTTGCCAGGTGGGGAGGCACACT
>RGUG01000091.1 GCA_010027915.1 bacterium
CACCGGGTCGCACCGGTTCGTTTGAAACACCGGGCCACCCATCCGGTGATGGGGTCATTGGTTTGATAGGTCACATCAGTCCGAATCCCGACTTTTTTCATTAAACGGGCCAAGGCCGTGGCCTTTTTTTTGATGGGCCGGACCATGGTATCGGGAGACTCGTCGGGCAATATGACATACACTTGGGTCATCGTGGCATCATACCAGCTGGATCCCTACTGGCCTATGTTTAACGTGGGGTGTAGATGGGTCATGTTCGATTTTGATTCATTTTTTTATTTCATGACGTCGAATTAAAATAACCAATTGATTAAATGATCGTTCATGCGTATTATTTTTTGGTTGTTGGTCATTTAAAAAAAGGGGGGAGCCAGTGATTACGTTGTTAAGTGCGGCGATTACGGGCGTGACGGCCCATCCCGTCACCGTTGAAGTGTGTTGCCATAATGGCATCCCAGTGGATGTGGTGGTGGGATTGCCAGATGCCGTGATCAAAGAGAGTCGCAGCCGTATCCGTGCCGCCATTCGACATACCCACTATCAATACCCCGCCAAAGTGGTGACGGTGAACTTGGCCCCAGCCGAACTTCGCAAAGAAGGGCCATTTTTTGACCTTCCCATCGCCTTGGGCATTTTACAGGCCAGTGAGCAAGTACCGGTGTCGCCGTGCATCATGGCGGTTGGGGAACTGGCATTATCCGGCGAAGTCCGGTCGGTACGAGGGATTGTATCGGTGGCCATAATGGCCAAACAGTTGGGTATTGGCACACTGATTTTACCGGTGTCTAATTTAGCGGACGCTGCATTGGTATCAGGGGTGACCCTGGTCGGGGTGGCCCATTTAAAAGAGGCCATTGGGTATTTAAAAGGGGAGTGGACCCCGCCTCACCCCCCTGCGGTGACACCGGTTCATGAGGAAGAGGGGGGAGATTTTTGTGAGATTCGGGGTCAGTGGGTGGGGAAGCGTGCCTTAGAAATTGCCGCTGCGGGGGGACACAACCTGTTGTTGGTGGGCCCTCCGGGCGTGGGTAAAACCATGTTGCTGAAGCGATTGCCCGGCATTTTACCCTTGATGTCTGATCAAGAGGCCTTGGAATCCATTCAAATTCAAGCCTTGCATCGTAGCAAACCCCCGCGGTTTACCCGGTCTCGTCCGTTTCGTGCCCCCCATCACACCATTAGCTTTGCCGGATTGGTGGGAGGGGGAAGTATGCCCATGCCGGGTGAAATTAGCATGGCCCATCATGGGGTACTCTTTTTAGATGAACTACCTGAGTTTCCAAGACAAATTTTAGACTTACTACGGCAGCCGCTCGAAGATCAAACCATTTCGGTCAATCGGGCATCGGGGGCCGTGGTGTTTCCGGCTGATTTTATGCTGGTAGTGGCCATGAACCCTTGCCCGTGTGGGCATTTGGGTGATGGGGGCACTGCGTGTCGCTGCTTACCACGTGATATTCGGCGGTATCACGCCCGATTATCGGGCCCTTTGTTGGATCGGATTGATTTAACGGTCCCCTTGTCCCGCCCCAGCGGTGACGAGTGGCATCAGATGGAAACACCCGATTCAACCATGGGCACCGCCGCCATGCGTCAGCGGGTGGCACAAGCGCGTACCCAACAGTTAGGGCGGGGGTATCTGAATGCCCGATTGCCTGCTCGCTTGGTATCTCGGTTGCCCATGAGCCCAGAAGGGAGGGAGTTGCTGACCTCATTTATTACCCGTGGCGTATTGAGTGGGCGACGACATGACAAAGTACTTCGGGTGTCTCAAACCATTGCGGATTTGTCCGGTTCTCCGGTGGTGACCGACCAACACCTGGGTGAGGCGTTGGGGTACCGATGGAAGGGGCTTGACTAATGGGAGACAGTGGGTGAACGGACGGATCATGGTGGCCCCCCTCTTAACGCATGCCGTCCGATGGGGAAGGGTGCGTACAATTCATTCGTTCGCCTCCCGGCGATGGGGGAACAGGTCAAGGGGTTGTAAGGGTGAGGGGGCACGAGCCGGCGATTACCCCATTGGGTTAAGAGGGGGACCATCCACGCCGATGAGTCAACACCCGTGAGCCATCCCTTATGCATCGGCTATCATCCATTCCAACCGGGTTGCCTATTCAAGGGATGTCCCCCTCGACACACTACCCCATCCTATATCCCTCACGTTTCAACGGCAGGCGGTCCATGAGCATCACTCGTCTCGTGGGTGTAGGGAGGGCGTGTTGTGACACCGGTGATGGCAACAGGTATCGATCGGCAAACGGCAGGGGCTTATTGTCCGCCCGCGTCATCCGGCACGTGCGATCGGCTTACCCTTGTGCGTTCCCCATTCGGGGTGCTCGTAGTGGTCATTGGCTTGAACCGGGCATGAAATGGCAGGTACCCATGCCATCGCATTTCCACTCACCGCCTGGTCACACCGGTCCATGTAAGGAGGGCCATTGAATGACCAAGACCGCTAACGGCAATCCAACGAACAGCACCCCGCATAACCCAGTGTGGCGGATCGATCAGCCTGAAGGCTCCAGGGGGAAAACCGATCGGGGTGCAACGCCCAGAGTAACCACCGATTTCGGGGTTATTATTTTCGTTTTTATCGCTGGAGTTGGCGTCAAACTTTGTCGTTTTTTAATCTGGCGTGGTGCTTGTGCAACACCTCGTCTGGTGATAGCATTCGCAATTTTTCAGCATGTCAGTCTTTCATTGATCTGGTCAAAAGAGGGTGTTTTGGGATGCACACTCATAAGGTGAATCAGATTGACAGCACCAAAGGTCATCATGACAACCAAACGCTAAGTGGCAGTGTCGCTCGGCTTTGTGTGTTGCCGTCATGGCATGGATCTTTATCAAATCAAGTGAAGGATACCTATGGGAGGTAAGATGCAAAACCGCCGGCTTTATAAGATTGGGCAAGTGACCAAGATATTGGGTATCACGTCCCGTACCATTCGGTATTATGACAATAGTGGGTTATTACCTCATGTGAAGCGATCAGAGGGTCATATTAGGCTATTTGATGAATCAGACATTGCGATTATCAAAAAAATAAGGGAAATGCAAAAAAATGGGTACCCCTTAGACGAAATTCGAACCATCATGTTTGGTAAGCGGTTGTTTGATTCAAGACCCAAGGTTCAAGATCGTATTGCGATTGTCACCGATGGCAGTGCCCGGTTTCCTGATGGGTATCGATCTGACAATGTCACCGTTGTCCCACTACCCGCCTCGCTGGGTGGGGGCCAGCATGGGCATCAAGCGGCCACCGATCAAGATGAAGACACCTTTAAAAAAGGGCTTAAAGCAAGTTATGAGTCACTGGCAGCGGCCGGTGTTCAACGCATTTATTCCATTCATATGTCGACTTTGTTTTCGAATGTGAGTGGGTTGGCAGACGAGGTGGCCTTCATGGTCAAGGACACCGTTCCGGTGACGGTAGTCAAGACCGATGCCTTGGGTGCCTCATTGGGGTTACTCGTGACCCAATTGGAAGAAGCCGTTGACAATGGGGATTCCATTAATGAGTTGGACATTGTATTGGCCAAACAAATTCAATTGGGATGGACTTGTCTTAACGCATTATCGATCGCCAGTTTGGTCGAAAATGAGTTGATTGATATTCCCCGCGTGGCTGAATGGTCCCAGCGGGCCATGATGGCCCAATTGGCACAATTTGTACCGGTGATGGTAACAGGGGGGCAGTCAGCGGTGTCCATCGTCGATTGTTGCAAGACCGATGTGGACGCCCGGGATGTGTTGATAGACTATGTCCAATCTGAAATTCAAAACCGAGGGAATTATGTTCGATCCATTTGGATTCATCACCATGAGCGGGAGCAAGAAGCCGTATGGTTACGAAATCGATTTGCCTTGGATTATAAAAAAGCCGTGATTCAAGTGATACAAGATGATACGATATGGCCCGCTTTGGTAGGGCCTCACTATGTGGCCGTTTCGATTGGATAAGGCAGTATGACCACGTCGTTGGACCATCGTATTTTAGATATATTAAGGCACCACGCCCGTAGTACAATACAAGAGATTGCGGATCAACTGAATGAATCAGTCGAACGGGTGTCACAGTCCATTCATCAACTTGAACGCAACGGGATTATCTTGCAATATGCCACCATTATTGATGATAGCAAGCTCACCCGGCGCAAGCCTCCCATCCGGGCATTAATTGAGGTCAAAGTAAGGCCAGAGCGACGAACGGGGTTTGACGCGGTAGCCGCCCGCATTGCCAAGTTTCCCAACGTGGTCGATCATTATCTCATTTCAGGCAGTTATGATTTTTTGGTCATGGTAGAAGGCGATAGCTTGGAAGATATTTCGCGGTTCGTATCAGGGAAATTGGCCACCATTGAACATGTGTTAAGTACCGCCACCCATTTTATTATGAAAAAATACAAAGAAAAGGGTGCCATTGTGGGTCCCCAAGACGGCGACCATCGGCTGATGATTACCCCGTGACCAAGCCGTTTAATCGGTTGGTAGATCAAGTCCCCCCCTCGGGTATCCGTCGGTTCTTTGATTTGGTGGTGGGGGCTCAAGATGTGATTTCGTTGGGTGTGGGGGAACCTGACTTTATGACCCCCTGGGCCATTCGGGAAGATGCCATCTATTCACTGGAACATGGCAGGGTGACCTATACCGAAAATGGGGGGTTGCTGGCGTGTCGGCAGGCCGTTAGCACGTATTTGTCTGACTTTTTTCATGCCCATTATGACCCCCACACTCAGATTGTAATGACCATTGGGGTGTCAGAAGGGGTGGATTTGGTATTGAGAAGTCTCTTAAACCCTGGTAATGAGGTGATCATTCCGGAGCCTGCCTATGTGTGTTATGGCCCCTTGGTGCAATTGGCCGGTGGTCGACCCGTGCCAATTAATACACAGTCATCAGGCTTTATCCCCACGGTAGCCGCCATTGAAGCAGCCATTACACCGGCCACTACGGCGATTATTTTGTGTTCGCCTAGTAACCCCACAGGACGCTCAATCCCAAAAGAACGCCAGGCTGCCTTGTTGGATCTGGCAAAACGGCATGATTTATGGGTGATTTCAGATGAGGTGTATGCCGCCTTGTCTTATGATACCCCCCCCGTCTCGATGGGGTCTTTTTCGTCTTATCAAGACCGGGTGATTGTCTTGAATGGGTTTTCGAAGGCATTTTCCATGACAGGGTGGCGCTTGGGCTATGTCTGCGGCCCCCCCGAGCTGATCAAGCGGGTGATTAAAATCCATCAATATTGTGCCTTATGTGCCCCCACCGTGTCCCAATATGCGGCCATTGAGGCCTTGAAACATGCCCACAAAGAAGTCGAAAAAATGAGGGTGTCGTATTTAAAGCGTCGCAACCTGGTGGTCCATGCATTACAGGACATGGGATTGCCCACCCTGGTGCCTGAGGGTGCGTTTTATGTGTTTCCCTCCATTGAACCGACGGGGTTGGATGCGGAAACCTTTGCCCTTCAATTATTAGAAAAAGAAAAAGTCGCCGTGGTGCCCGGCACGGCATTTGGCTTGGGTGGTGATGGTCACATTCGGTGTTGTTATGCCACCGACATGTCACAATTAACCGAGGCCATGGCACGCATGGCACGCTTTGTGAAGGGGGTCATGTCATGACGTTGGATTTGGTATTGGGGGGCATCATCGCCGGTTTTGCTTTGATGGGCTTTTGGCGTGGCGTCTTACGCTCGATGGGCGGGTTGATCGCCATGGGGGGTGG
>RGUG01000092.1 GCA_010027915.1 bacterium
CTCACGACGTTATTGGGACAAACCGCCCGATTTGGATTGGCATTGGCGATAGGTCATTGGTTTTCGATTGTGGCCCAAGCGGTGGTGGCGTCGGGAAAATGGTCAGGACCCCTATGACAAGGAGTGTGGGATGAATACAATTGATTTATACGGGTTATTACCCCATCGGTATCCTTATTTATTGGTGGATCGCATCATTCAAATGGACCCTTTGCATCGGGTCGTAGGCATCAAAAATGTGTCCATTAACGAACCCTATTTTCAGGGTCATTATGCCAATAACCCCGTGATGCCCGGTACGATGATCTTAGAGGCCCTGGCCCAAACGGGATATGCGGGGTTGTTATCAGACAGTGGCATGAAAGGGCGCTTACCCCTTTTTGCATCATTAAGCGATGTCAAATTCCGGCGTCCTGTGTATCCGGGGGATCAACTTCGATTGGAAATGGATATTCTGAAATTGCGTGACAAAGCAGTCAAAATGCAAGGTCGGGCCCTGGTTGAGGGCATGGTAGTGGCAGAAGGTGTGTTTGTGTTTGGATTGGCCACCCAGCCATCGGGGCCCCAAATCCATCCCACGGCATCGGTCCATGCGTCGGCCATTTTGGGCAAGGACGTCTCCATTGGGCCCAATACCATTATTGGGGAGAATGTGGTGATCGGGGATCATACCCGTATCGAGGGGCATGTCATGGTCGAGCGGTGGACCCGTATTGGGGCCAATAATCACATCCATTTTGGATCTGTGATTGGATCAGCACCCCAAGATGTGAAGTATTTTGGTGAGAAATCGTGGGTGGTGATTGGGGATCATAACACCATACGGGAATATGTGACCATCAACCGCCCCACGGGAAAAAACGAGGTCACCAAAATTGGGTCTCACAACCTAATTTTGACGTCCGCTCACGTGGCCCACAATGTCGAAATGGGCGATTATGTCACGGTGGTCAACCAAGTTAACATTGCGGGTCATTGCCAAATTGGCGATCGGGCGGTGATTGGTGGGATGACAGGGATTCATCAGTTTACCCGTATCGGTACAGGGGCCATGGTCGGTGCCTACACCCGATTGCCACAAGATGTGCCCCCTTATATGTTGTGTGAAGGAAACCCTGCCACCATCCGCACCATTAACATGGTCGGATTGCGACGCTTGGGGTTGCCGAGGACCACGTTACAAGACATTCGCACCATTTACCGGGTGTATTATCAATCGTCTAAAAACACCACCCAGGCCTTGGCTGAATTGGATAGTATGGGCATTGAGTCAGCAGAAGGGCAGCTGTTGTTGGCGTTTTTAAAAACAGACTCACACCGGGGTATTTTAAAGCGGTCAGCCAGTGATGCCACCGACTGAAGGTGACACCTGGTTGTTGGTGGCCGGTGAGCGATCCAGCGACCAAGTAGGGGCCGCCCTGATGCGTGCAATGCGATCCTGTCGACCCATTCAATTGTGGGTGTGTGGGGGGCAAGAAATGGCCAAAGAAGCCGATCGTGTTTTAGGGTATACGGTGGACGTGACGTCCGTGGGGGTGATCGAATTGTGGCGTGGTCGGGGCCCCATGCGACAGTTGCTGCAACACGTCGAAAAGACCATCCAGCTGGGTGGGATTAGCCGGGCCATCATTTTGGATTTCCCCCACTATCACCATCAATTTGCCACGGTGTTTCAACGGCAAGGGATTCCGATTGACACGGTCATTACCCCCCATTTTTGGATGTGGAATGACCAAAAACGAGGTCGCAAGCTAATGGCCTATTCGGATCGAATTGTCACCATTTTTGAGCGAGAAACCCAATGGTACACCCAACTGGGGGCGTCCCCTTTATATGGGGGGTATCCCTTGTTGGATGCCCATACCCCCTTGCCCCCACGACCCGTTTGGAATGCCAGTCGCCAGGGCCGGCATATTGGGTTGTTTCCCGGTTCGAGACCCAACGAAATCCGTCGGTTGTTGCCGCCAGCTTTGGGCATCATCCGCCGGATGCCGGAATGGGTCTATCATGTGGTGGTGCCATCTGAGCATGAGGCATTGGCACAAGCGATCATGGCCCAACAGGGGGTTAGGGTGGGCCCCGGTTCACCCGTTCGGTCGTTGGGCCCTGAGTGGCAATCCCTGGCCTTGGATGCGGCGGTAGTGGCCACCGGTACCATGAGTGTCGAGTTGATTCTTCATCGCATCCCCATTGTGGTGATGGGTGCATTGCATCCGGTATCGTATGCCATTGCCAAATGGGTGTTGCGATTGCCACTGCCATGGATTGGCTTGCCCAATATTTTGGCAGGTCGGCATTGGGTGCCCGAGTTAAGGCAAGGAGGGGTAACCCCCCCCCGATTGGCACGGGCCGTGTCGGAACTATTGGATCCCAAGGCGTGGGAGGCATTGCAAGATGCGTATGATGGGTTTATTGCTGGATTGGGGACTCCCCCCATTGTCCCCCAAATCGCCAAGGTGTTACTGACCCATGGGGAGTGAGCCATCCTATGATGTCAGGGATCCACGGGTGCGGGTGGTGAGTGACATTGACTTTACGGTGTGTATCCCGGCGGTTCAAGTGGCCCCCTTGATACCCCCCTGTTTGGCCCCTGATTCACAAGGTTGTGTGTTGGTGGCAGACGGGTATTCCTTTCCGGGTGGGGGTCTTTGTGTGGCCGATGTGACACGGTTTCCAAAGGTGATGGACTGTGGGTATCGGGATGCGTTTTCAGAGTCGTTTTATGAATGGATGGCAAGCTTGACGTTTGAAGACGATCGCCCCATTGACACCACGGTATCATTTTTAGCCCAATCCCCCCATCCCATTACAATCTTAAGCAATCGAAACCGACAATGTGAAGCGGGCACCCGTCGGTTTTTGACTCGCTTGCCGGTGGGTGTTGGGGACGTCATCTTACGAGAGGTGGGGGATTATCGGCCCTTATGGGCGTTTAAAGTGGAGCAAATCCATCGACTGGCTAAACAGTTTGCTGCCATCATCTGGCTTGATGACCAATGCCCTCCGGTGATCCCGCCGGGGGTGCAATGGATTCATCCCGCCACATTGACGATGCCCAATCAGGATGGATGAAAATAGGGTGGGGCGGTGTGGTTCGGGGCCATCTGGGCATGCCCCACTGTTGAAGCAGACGCTGGGCATGGGTCACCCCAGCTGGGCGGGGTGATCCATTTCCCCGACCATGCCCCCGTTGCACACTCACCAACATGAGCCGACCACTGCCTCTTTGTTCGTGATCCTCAATGACGCAATAGACCATCATGGGTGGGGTCGACCCACCACGTGAGGTTGGATACTCACCAGGTATACAAAAAGACGCTTGAACATGCTGTCCCTAACGGGCAGGACCACACGATGGGCAAGCCGATCCCACCAGCGGCGTTCAATGGCACGATTCGAGCTTAAAAAAGCCACTTGTTCGTTTCTCATCAATGGGGTTTGATCACCATCGTGGTAAGACGGCCACAACGGTCCATTCTAACCAGGCGGTTAACGCATCGTCTGACACGTGATAAAAGCCGCCATTCTGTCACGTGCTCAGTCCATTGATACCCCCTTATCGACGTTCAATCGATTGGATGCCGATCATCACCCCCCCCCTTTTTTTTATTGCCATACCCGCCTTGTTTATCAAGCATTGGTCTCGCTTTTTCATGATCACTTCTTTTGACAGGGGGGGGATGGTCGTCATGTTGACGGATCGCTATTTTTTGATGCGGGCTTGCCCTATTGTAGCCCTTTATCACACAAGGTCTCACGGGTTGCCCCGCTTGCTTTTTGCAATACGCTTCTCGAGTGGCCCCAAAGGGGGTAGAACCCATCCTCATCCGCATGATGCGGGTTGTCACGCCTCAATGGCGGGTACCATTTGGTTGGCCGGTGTCCATGAGTTTGGGGGCAACTGGTGCGTGACGGCTGCTTTTGAGACGGCACTCCCCATGGTGTTTTGGCTGCGGTCTTCATGGGGGGTGGGGGGTTGCCGGATGGATGCTTACCTACTCACATCAGGTCGATTGACAGGGATAATGGCGTCTTGTTCCGTTGACCCATGACGAGTTAACAAAAACGGATGCTATCTATCTAACGGCTTCATCGCACCGAATGGGGTAAAAAGGAAAAAACCCACACATGAAGAGATGGAACGGTTGGCCGGGGTCCCATGGGCACGATCGAGCTAATGTAACCGTTGCATGCGGTTAAAAGGCCAAAAGGTAAACCACGCCTTCCCAAAAATGTTGCGACGGGGCACCGTGCCCCAGAATCGACTATCCCGCGAATTGTTGCGGTTATCTCCCATCATAAAATAATGTCCCGCCGGTATGACATAGGGACCCATCGTGGCAATCTCAGAGCGGGGGTCATCTTGCTGGACATTCACGCCTGGAAAAAACACTTCTTTTTGGTTGGCATACACAATCCCATTGACAATCCGAATGGTTTCTCCCGGCATGCCCACCAAGCGTTTGACATAATCTTTGTCATCGACCACTGATTGAAACACCACAATTTCACCCCGAACAGGGTCTCGAAACCGATAGGTCACCCGGTCCACAATCAACCGATCCCCAATCATCAACGTGGGAATCATGGACCCCGTGGGCACCACCGATACCATGGCCACAAAGGTGCGAATCAGCAGGGCAGCCGAGCCCGCTACGACCACCAACTCCACCAATTCAACCAACCAGTAGACCCATCGATTTTGGGCTTTTAAAGCGGCTTTTTTTTGGGTCCACTTTTCTTTAAGGGACCGGTACCGAGACCACATGTTACACATCCTTTTTCTATCTATCCCCCCATTTACCAATCCCTCGGACAGTACCACGATATGAGGGTTGCATCAACGGAGGCTCCCCCCCCCATCGATCGATTAAATCATCCGGTAGATCCCCGTCACACGATGGGTAATGGGGCGGTCTTATTGATACTCAGTCTCATATAATTGACACTCACTCCAAGGCGGTGATAAACTGATACTTAGTCTCAGAAAAGTGGTGGTGAAGTGGGGGGTATACACCCAACGATGCCCAGTCATGCTGGTTAGTACGGGGTGGTTACTGCATTCAGTGTAAGAAAAAAAGGAAACAAAGGAGCGTGCCAATGGAAACCCGTCAATCGTTGCGAGCCTTGCATCCGTCTCTGGCGACGGAGGAGACGATGGGCCAAAAGTCGACCCCCAAACGCCGTTGGCCATTGGTGGGAATGGCCACTTTGGCCCTGAGCTTGCCTTTCCCTGAGGTATCAGAGGGGGTCACCTTTGAGCTGCCAGAAGTGCTGGTCAGTCAGTCGCGGTTCAATTCATGGGATAGTACCAATGGTCGATTGTCTCTGACCAAGTATCAGCGTCCCTTATTAACAACGCCCCAAACCGTGAGCCGTGTGTCAGCCGAGACCATGAGGGAGCAACAGGTGACCACCTTGCGGGATGCGGTTCGTAATGTGGCGGGGATTAGCCTATCTGCGGGTGAAGGAGGGGCTGGTCAGGGGGATGCCATGACGGTGCGTGGGTTTAGTGCCCGCACGGATTTGTATTTAGATGGGATGCGTGACACGGGTAATTACCAGCGAGACGCCTTTTATTTTGAGTCAGTCGAAGTATTAAAAGGTCCTTCTTCGACCACGTTTGGTCGTGGGTCAAC
>RGUG01000093.1 GCA_010027915.1 bacterium
GCCGCATCAACCGGCTTTCTTTTCTTTTTGGCCGCCTCTTGTTCAAAATACAACCCAATCAATGCCCGGGACACCGGCGTACTGGCCACCGTTGAAAACAGCTGGGCTTCAATGGCCAACCCTTTTTTTAGGGTCGTACGCAGTCCCCGCTCGATGGCATCAATCGCCACCATGGGGGCCGGGTAATGACCTTTGGTGGCCAGGGTCACTTGCCGACGGGCGGCCCAACAGGCAAGTGCCACCATCGGCCTTGGCTGCCATTTGGCCCGGCGTGGTGCCGGTGCTGACCCGGCCATCAACCGAGACACAAAGTGCCGGACCTCATCGTGGAAAAACGCCGCCGAACCCATCTGATCCGCCAATCCCATGCGACAAGCGGCCGCTGCATCCACCGGTTTACCGGATGTGATCATCTGCAAGGCTGGGCCCACCCCAATCAATCGTGGCAACCGTTGGGTGCCCCCAAATCCGGGAATAATGCCTAAATTGACCTCGGGCAATCCCAATTTGGTGTTGACATGATCAGAGACCACCCGATACCGACACGCCAAGGCCAATTCCAACCCCCCACCCAAGGCCACCCCATGAATGGCCGCCACCGTGGCAACCGGCAGCCCTGCCAATTCATCGAGTATCGCTTGTCCGGATTGGGCAGCGGCCAAGGCTTCTTGTTCCCCCTGTATGGCCTGAATCTCGTGAATATTGGCCCCCGCGATGAATCCGTCGGCCCATGCACTGTTGATCACCACCACCTTGACATCCTGGCGGGATCGCAAAGCCTGAAGTTCGGTTCGTAATGCCACCATGGTGGCCATCGACAAGGTCACCACTTTTTCGTCACAATGAAAGGTGACCCAGGCCACCCCTTGGTCAACGGTTACGGATACTGTTGTCCCCATCATGCTACCTCCACAATCACCGACCCGCCTTGTCCGCCCCCCACACACAAAGTGGCCAACCCGCGCTGCAAGCCCCGACGTTTTAATTCATATAACAAGGTCATGATGATCCGTGCCCCCGATGTTCCCACTGGGTGGCCCAACGCAATGGCCCCCCCGTTGACATTCAATCGGGCTGGGTCAATGGCCCCCACCCGTGCCGATCGACCCAACTGCGTTTGTGCAAACTGATCCGAATCAAAGGCTACTATATTACCCAATACCTGAGCGGCGAACGCCTCATTTAATTCAATTAAGTCCATATCCGTCATGCTTAACCCCGTCTGATCCAATACCCTGGCCGTGGCAAAAACGGGTCCCAATCCCATCCGAGAGGGGTCGAGCCCTGCATACGCAAACCCCCGAATATACCCCAAGATGGGCAACCCCCAGGCCGTGGCCTTGGCCGCATTCATGACCACCATGGCAGCCGCCCCGTCGGTAATGGGGCAGGCGTTTCCCACCGTCACCGTTCCCGTCTTGCGATTAAAAAAGGGCGGTAAGGTTGACAATGCCGCCAGTGTTTGATTGGGACGGGGCCCCCAATCGGTGTCAATCCGCTTTGCCTGGGCGGGTGGAACCCATACGGGCATCGTTTCAGCCGCCAAATGACCCGCTTGAATGGCCGCACACGCTTTTTGATGGGATGCCAATGCATACTCATCTTGCATGGCACGGGTGATGCCAAAGTCGCGGGACACCCACTCGGCCGTTTGACCCATCACCATCTCACTAATCGGATCGGTCAATCCTGCCATCAAGCCTACCACCGGCTTTAAAAACCGGGGCCTAAACGACCGAATGGCCCGCCATCGTTGTCCCAGGGTTTTGGCTTTGAATAGCTGCTCAAACAATGCCGTCATCTCTTTGCCATACATCAAGGGAATGTTGGACATCGATTCGGTCCCACCCGCCACCACCACATCGGCCATGCCACAGACAATGCTGGTCATGGCACTGGTGACGGCTTCCATACCCGACGCACAATTGCGATGTACCGTCATGGCCGGAATGGATTGGGGCAACCCTGCCCTCAAGGCTGACACCCGTGCAATATTGGCCGCATGGGCGGGTTGGGACACATTGCCCATGATAACCGACTCAATGGCATGAGGGGACACCCCGGCACGGTATACCGCCTCTTGAATCACCAAGGCACCCAACACATCCGCCCCCATGCCAGCCAACTCATTTCCAGCTTTCACAAAGGGGGTTCTCACGGCCCCCACAATGGCCACTCGTTCCATGGGTTACTCCTTATATAATCCGTCGATGACAGATGCCCAACGGGCCTGAATCACTTTGCGCCGCAATTTTAACGATGGGGTCAATTCCCCCGATTCCACCGTCCATTCGGTGGGAAGCACCGCCATGCGTTTGACTTGTTGAAACCGGGCAAATTGTTGGTTCACCTCGTTGACAGCTGCTTGTAATACTGCCGACACTTCGGCCGGGGCCAGTGGTGTATCCCCCTGCCCATTGGCGGCTTGGATCCGCTCTAAATGGGGTACCAGCAAGGCCGTCAGAAAACTGTGCCCATCCCCTATTACCATGGATTGGGCAATAAACTTGTGCTGGTTTAAATGGCGTTCAATCCATTGGGGGGGTATTTTTTTTCCGTTGGATAGCACAATCATGTCTTTTTTTCGATCCACAATGTGAATGTAGCCATCCGAATCAATGTGGGCGATATCCCCCGTATGAAAAAACCCCTCTGCGTCGATGGCCGCTGCAGTGGCATCCGGCTGTTGCCAATACCCTTTAAACACACTCCCCCCTTTAACCAATAATTCCCCATCATCGGCCAATCGAATATCCAGCCCGCTCATGGCTTTGCCCACGGTACCCAAGCGATTGGCCTGTGGCCGGTTACACGCAATCACGGGTGATGTTTCGGTTAACCCATACCCCTCAATGATGGGCAGCCCAATGGCCCCAAAGAACCGGGAAATATGGGGATTTAATGGGGCACCCCCTGACACAAAAAACCGCAATCGGTTGCCTGTACGTCGACGAATGGGCAGAAAAAACAGCCGGTCGACCCATGCCATAACACACCGTTGCCACCATGTCAATCGGTGATCCAATCGCTGGTAGCCCCACCGAAGGGCCCCATTAAACAGTCGGCGTTTGAGACCCGTTAATTGCTGATCAACCTTGTCATGAATTTTTTCATACAATCGAGGGACACTGACCAATACGGTGGGGTTTACCTCCATCATATTGGCCGCAACGGTGTCGATGGATTCTGCATAATAAATCGTCCCTCCCCCATTTAGCACACAATAATACCCTGCAGTGCGTTCAAATACATGGCTCAAAGGCAAAAAAGACAACACGACATCCTCGGCTGAGATGGGAATGGCCAATGAAATATCTTGGATATTGCTTAAAAAGTTGCCATGGGTCAACATCACCCCCTTGGGCTCACCCGTGGTACCGGATGTGTACACAATACTGGCCAATTGATCCGACGAAATGGACTCGATGGCCGTGAGCAAGGCATCATATGCGGCGGGGGTACTGTTTTTTCCTTTGGCCATCACATCGTCCCAGTTTAAAAGGGACACCCCTTGGGGGGCTGACGCCCGTTCGATACTGACCACCTGTCGAAGATGCGGCAATGACGCCATCATCGATGCGATCATCTCCACGTGTGCTTGGGTTTCGACCACCACCATCGTGGCCTGACAATCGGTTAAAATGTGGGCTATTTCAGTGGGGGACAAGGTCAGATAGATCGGTACCACCACCGCTTGTGCTGATAAAATGGCAAAATCGACCACCACCCATTCGGGTCGGTTTCCCGATAATAATGCCACCCTATCGCCCGGCATGACCCCCCAGTCAGATAAGCCAAGTGAGAGCCATTTAATGTGCTCAAAACAGTCTTGATAAGTCATGGGGGTGTAAATACCTTGTTTTTTGGCCCACAACGCCTGGTGATTGGGACGTTCATTCAGGTTTTTTAAAATCAAATGGACCAAATTAGTAGTGGATTCAGACATACTGCCTCCTTGAACCGTGACATACCATCCGTCACATTGTGACACACCGAGGGGAAATCGTTTGACAGCATATCATACTTCTTCCCCATTCACCTGTTGGGTTAAACCAGCCCCACTCCGTACTGGGTTTCGCCATGGGGGGGAGGGTGCCGTTGTCCATGAATGGTGTGGGATTACGGTTGTGCCTTTGAAATCCCAACTAGGCAATACGGTCGGTGGCCCTTATCAGGATATGGTGATAGGGTTTTTGATGATGTGCCATATTCCGTCCATTGTATTACCACCCTCTCATTATAAGGTTTCGTTGACGCCATCGTCGAAATCCCGTCGTGTTCGCCTTCAACACGTGGTGGGTGAAGGCAGCTTTGGGACCGTCTACCAAGCCATTCCCGTGGGATTGGCTTATTTATGCCCGTGCTTACCCACCCAACGCCTCCCCTACGCCATTAAATTATCTGCCAGTCAAGCACTTTTGCACCGTGAACAGCGCCATTTATTACGCCTTCACGATATCGACCCTTCGGGTCGATATCACACGCGATTATTGGGCCTATGTCATCTTCATACCCAATGGGTGGGGCTGGTATTCCCGTTGGCCAGTACCAATTTGGACGTGGTAATCCGTCACCAAACCCTTTCCCCTGACACCATTGCCACCATGCTGGATCATGTGTACAACGCTTTATCGTTTATTCATTCGAATGAGTTGGCCCACGGGGATGTCAAAGCGGATAATGTGTTGGTTTTCAACCATCAAAGGGCCCTGTTATCTGACTGGGAGGGGATGGTGAATTTGAGGCATCCCCAACCCACCACGTGTACTTATTTGCCTCCCAACGTCCATCGCCATCGATCGTTACTGTATCAACGAGACACGTGGCCCTTTGTGGATCGTTTTTCATGGCTCTTGATGGTCTCGGGTCTCCCCACCGAACCGTTGTCCTGTTTTCATTCTGACACCAACCAGCATGACGCCGCTCGACACACCATCTTATCCCTCCTTCGAGACACCATCTTATCTCCCCGATACCCCTACCCTTCGATTCGTCCCTTGTGTCACCCCATTCTTCAGGCTGCCACCCCCATGCCCCCAACGGTCACCCGCCGCTTGGGACGTGACCCGAGACCCATCACACTGCCCAATGCGCTGTGCCCATCAGAAAATCCCGTGCATCACCTACCCATTACCATCCCCGAAACCCCGTCATTGATCACGGAATCCGTGCGGTTTTTTCACCAAGTGTTGACTTGGTTACCCCCCTTTTTTGATCCCAACTCCCTTGACCACTGATACTTATCCGGCACCAGTGTAATCCCCCACCCGTTTGGTATCCACTTCTTTGAGCCTCCTTGGGGGCTACTGTTACCCCCCCCCTTGCGATGTGGGGTGACTTCCTATCATAAACCATCATTGCAACTTTTTTTTTGTTGCGTCGATAAGCATTCAACGATTGACATCGACACAACAAACAAAATGGAGACCCCTATGACGAATGGACCATCCCCCAGTGCCCCTACTACCGCCCCTACATATGCCTCCGTCGTTGCCT
Organism: bacterium; assembly: GCA_010027915.1. The sequence goes on from RGUG01000093.1 coordinate 5,497, forward strand.
CCCAAGTCCAAGCGGGTCCCGTTGTAGTAGCACCATATTTCACCACGGGCCTTG
>RGUG01000094.1 GCA_010027915.1 bacterium
CCAAAGCCGTATCCCAAACACCAGGTGGGATTGGGTGTACCGATGCCCACCTAGCAGATAGCCATCACCTGCTAAGTGCCGCCATTCAAAACCAGCAGGGGCATTATGTGACCCCCACCCAAGAAACCATTCGATTGGCGGCCATGGATAGTCAATCCCCCGATCAGTTACTCAACACCCAACACCCGGCTGGATACCCCCTCAGCAATGTGGCATGGGCCATTATTCCGTCCCAATTGGAGAAGCGTCTGGGGTATCAAGAATCCAAAACACTCACCCAACTGCTGTGGTGGCTGATTCAAAGTGGGCAAATTGAAGCCGAAAGTATGGGGCTTGCCCCACTCTCACCTACTGTCCTAAAATGGTCCAAACAAGCCCTGTACACCATTCGATATGATGATGTGATCTTGAGATAACCCCACACCCGAAGGAGCCCACCCATGCCATTTGACGATACCATTTTATTACACGGTGGCCATCGCCCCGATGGCGATACAAACTCACGGGCTGTCCCGATTTATCAGACCACCTCGTATACCTTTCATGACACCGATCATGCCGCCCGCTTATTTGGCCTTCAAGAATTTGGCAACATCTATACCCGACTGATGAATCCCACCACCGATGTCTTAGAAAAGCGACTCGCCCAATTGGAAGGCGGCGTCGGTGCCTTGGCCTTGGCCTCGGGCCAATCTGCCATTACTTATGCCATTCTGACCATCGCACAAGCGGGGGACCATGTGGTGTCGTTTTCTAACTTGTATGGTGGCACCCACACCCTGTTTCAGCACACGTTGCCTCGGTTTGGGGTGACGGTTTCAATGGTGCCCACCGGTGATATGGTGGCATTAGAAGCGGCCATCACCCCCCAAACCAAGGCCATTTATGCCGAAAGCTTGGGAAATCCGCAGCTCAATGTCACCGACCTTGAGGCCATTTCAGCCATTGCCCAACGACACCAAATTCCCTTTATTCTTGACAACACCCTCACCCCTTACCTGCTCAAACCCTTTCAACATGGGGTATCCATTATGGTGTATTCCACGACCAAATACATCTCAGGTCACGGGGTGGCACTGGGAGGTGCCGTGATTGATTCTGGCACGTTTGATTGGAAAACAAAGAAAAATGGGGTGTATCACTTCCCCCTCATTGCCGATCCAAACCCCAGCTACCATGGCTTGGATATTGTCGAAGCCCTGGCCCCCATCGGTAATATTGGGTACATCACCAACATGCGTATTTCGTTGTTGCGTGATACGGGGGCTGCCATTTCTCCCTTCAATAGTTTTCTGACCTTACAAGGCATGGAAACCTTGCATCTTCGCATGGCCCGTCACGCTGAAAACGCCCTCAAGGTGGCCACCTTTCTTGAACAACACCCCAAAATAAAGTGGGTCAATTACCCTGGCTTATCCCATCACCCTGACCATCATTTGTGTGGGCGTTACCTGCCCAAAGGCGCCGGTGGGATTGTCGGAATTGGGCTTCATGGTGGATTGGAAGCCGGAAAACGATTGGTAAACGGGTTGACACTCTTTTCTCATCTTGCCAATGTGGGGGATGCCAAATCCCTGGTCATTCACCCCGCATCCACCACCCATCAACAATTGTCTGAACGTGACCAACGGGCATGTGGGGTATCCCCTGATTATGTGCGATTGTCGGTGGGGATTGAAGCGATTGATGATATTGTATCGGACTTAGAAACCGCCTTAAAAGGAGTATAAACCATGATTCCACACCATTTAAAATACACCCAAGAACACGAATGGGTCTTGATTGAAGATGACATCGCCACCGTTGGCATCACCCAACATGCCATCCATGAACTGGGTGAAATTGTGTATGTTGACTTGCCCACCGTGGGTTCTGAATACACCCAAATGATGGAGTTTGGATCAGTAGAATCAGTCAAAACAGTATCCAGTCTCTATTTGCCATTAAGCGGGGAAATTATCCAAGTGAATACCGAATTAACCGAAAACCCTGGGTTGTTAAATGATTCCCCATACGTGGATGGATGGATGGTCAAACTACGCATTCAGGACCCAAACGAAACCCATGAATTATTAAGCCCCTCTGAATACAGCCAACAACTGGATAGTGCAAGTGATTGACTATAGCCGGCGAATGTAGCGGTAGCCTGTGACCGTACTAACCGGACAGGCGGGGGTGGTGCTGGTATTACACTCGGTATAAAATTCAGGCAATGCCATACTGGTGGGAATCATAAAAATAAACCCACTGGGTATAAAGGCCGAACCATAAAAGGCAGTGGCCCTGACAGATCCATTCACATCAAGGGTGTATTGTGGATCCGTGGTGCCAATTCCCACTTTGGCATTTTTGATGGTCATGGTCGTCACCCCATTGGACACAAACGATAGACTATCCGTCGCATCATCCCCCACCCCAAATTCCAAATCATATTGATCCCCACTCACCAACTGGTATTTCATCCACCCTTTTTCAGTGGTACCAATGGCACCTGGTGCTTGCCATTCCACCATCGGGGTGGTGTCGACTAACTGAAGGGTTTGGGATTGAATGCGACCTTCCACACTCAAGCGTTCCGTGGGAGTGGTGGTCCCGATTCCGACATTGCCAGACGCCAATATCACCATTTTGGCATCCGATGTCACCAACGCCGTTGTACTACCTTGGTTAAATCGACTTAAGAAATACAAGTTGCCATCCAAATTGCTATCTTGAACCCCTCTGATTTCAAAATAGGGACCATTAACCGGATGCCGCCATTCCAACCCTGACGTGCTCCCTTGGAGGGTCACAAACGATTGATTGGTTTGAATGAGATTGGCCGATACCATCCCGGTGACCAACAAATCAGGCACCACCAAGCGTCCCGTTTTGCTCATCAATCCAACGTTAAAGGTCGTGACGTCCAAGGTATCGATTTCAGCTGTTTTTTTGACATATATGCTATTGGCAACCAATGGATTTGATAGCGTGAGTGATTGCGTGACGGTTAACTGAGTCATCACCACCGGACGATTCACCACCAACTCTTGTACGGTTAGGGCACCCTGTACAGTCATGGATTGGGTGACCGTCAATGCCCCCACATTGAGGGCCGTGGCCGCATTAAGGGTGGTGGTGGTGAGGGCATTAACTTCAATACTGCTGGCTTTGAGTGCGTTGATACTGGCCAACTGACCCACCGTGAGTGCAGTGGGCACCACCAACGTGGCGATGGTGGCCGTATTGGCCGATAACCGGTTGGCACTCACGAGATTGGCAACCCCCAATTGGGTGGTAATGTCTAGTTCAGAAAAAGTGGCCTTGTTGGTCACCGTCAACGACGTGGTGTAAAGGGTGTTAATGGTGGCGGTACCCGCCGTGAATTGGGTCATGGTGGCACGATCGGAAACGGTTAAGGATCGGGTCACGGTCAGGTTGCCCATGGTCGCCAGATTGGACACATCCAACCGAGGGGTCGTCAATGTCCCTTTGTTCACAAATGACTGATTGACCATTAAATCCCCAATGCTAACCGTCGTGGGTACCGTTAACGATTGGATGGTCATGATGTTACTGCTCACCCGATTAAAGGTCGCATCCCCTGCCGTCAGGCTATTGGATTGGAGGGTACCCGTGATGACCAATCGTCCCATGGTGCTATCATTGTTAACGGTTAAATAATTGATACTGGCAATACCACTGGCAGATAATAGCCCGGTCACCGATAAATCCGTCAAGTTGGTCGTGCCGGTCACCGTCAAATTGGTGATAGTCGACTGGTTGGCAATGGTGGCATTGTTGTTCACGACCAGATCCGCCAAGGTGGTGCTACCCACTACATTGAGGGATTGCATCCGCATATCGGTACCTGTTAGTGACCCAACCGTCGCAGCACCACCCACCGTCAACCCATTCGCAATCTGAAGTTGACCCACATTAAGGAGTGAAGTCGCCGATAATGAACCCCTCACAATCAAATGATTTAATTCCGTGATACCCGATACATATAATTTATCAGGAACCCTTACCACCGGGCTGTTTAACCCACTTGAAACCACCAAATAATTGATGGCAGCCGATTGGTTGACCCTCAGCGATTGACTCACCACCAATTCGGATACCGTTAAACGATTGGGAATGGATAGTGATCCAATGTAGGGAACCAAGGTATTCAGTGTCAGTTTATTAAGCGTCATGTTGTTAATACTGGCCGACTGTTGAACCCACAATGAGTTGGGAATCACCAACGTGTTAATCGTCGCCGCTTGCGGCACCACCAATTGATTCAATGTCGCTTTACCATTCACGACCAAATCACGGGTCACCCATAACTCTCCGATTGTAAAAGACCCCATTACCTTTAAGGCAGTCACATCCAGTCGATTCATGGTGGCCGTCCCCGATACCATCAACTCATTCACACTGGTGCTCCCCACCACCTGCAATTGATTCAGGGTGGCCACCCCACTGACCATCAGATCACGGGTCACCACCAATGTATTGATGGTCACCCGCTGTCCCAATACCCTAAGACTACCCACATCCAATTGATTCATCGTGGCGGTATCTGACACCGTGAGGGTATTCAAGCTCGCAATGCCACTAACCAAGAGCGAACGGGTCACCACCAAGGTGTTAATCGTCGCCCGCTGTGAGACCCACAACTGATTAACGGTTACTTGGGAGCCCAATACCCGCAGCGTCGTCACATCCAATTGATTCATCGTGGCAGTGCCCGTGATGGTGAGGTGGTTGACACTGACAATCCCCAACACGATGAAATCCCGCGTCACCACCAAGGTGTTAATCGTCGCCACTTGTGGCACCACCAATTGGCGGATTGTTGCCAACCCCTCTTGAATGAGCATGGAACGGGTCACCACCCAATCACCCACCGTACCGGTCCCTAACACCTGCAACGTCGTCACATCCAGTTGGTTGGCCGTGGCAGTGCCTGTGATGGCCAGGTTGTTGAGACTCGCCGTCCCACTCACCAGCAAGGATTGCGTCACCACCAACGTGTTAATGGTCGCCACTTGCGGCACCACCAATTGATTCAGGGTGACCACCAACCCATTGATCAGCAAGGATCGGGTCACCACCATGTCACCCACCGTACCGGTCCCCATCACCTGCAACGTCGTCACATCCAGTTGATTGGCCGTGGCAGTGCCCGTGATCGCCAGGTTGTTGACACTAACCATCCCCAAGACGATGAAATCCTGCGTCACCACCAACGTATTGACCGTCGCCACTTGCGGCACCACCAATTGGCGGATCGTCGCCACCCCCTCTTGAATGAGCAAGGATCGGGTGACCACCAAGTCACCAAACGTACCGGTCCCTACTACCTGCAAGGTCGTCACATCCAATTGATTGGCCGTGGCAGTGCCCGTGATGGCCAGATTGTTCATGCTCACCATTCCACTTACCACCAAGGATTGCGTCACCACCAACGTATTGACCGTCAGAGTCGATTGCAACAACACCAACTGGTTAATCGTCGCCACCCCACTCACC
>RGUG01000095.1 GCA_010027915.1 bacterium
CACCCTTTACAGGGGATTGGTACGTCATGGCACTGGTTTTGATATCCGCATCCGCTTCAAACAAGGCCACCCCATCAGCAAAGGTCAAACGGGGATTTTTGACGGTCCATTGGTAGTGATTAATCACCGATGCATTGCCCGAGCCACTAATCGAACCGATGCCTGATAACAAGGCATTGACTACCGACTGATCCATTTCAAGTACCCCATCCGCAGCCATCAGTCGATGACCCGTCAAACACCCGATGACACAACAACTCATCCAAACCCCCAGGACCCACACGATGGGTTGTCTAACGCTCATGACCACTCCTTACCAGCTCGCCGCCGCCTGGCGGGCAGCATTACGTACCACTTCAACCAAAGAAGGGTGAATATAAATGGTATCCAACATGTCATCAAGGGTGGCGTTCATTTTCATGAAGGCCACGGGCATGTGGATCATGGTAGGGGCTTGATGCCCCACCGCATGGGCCCCAATCAGCCGACGGGTCGAACGATCGAACAACAATACCACCATGCCATCCGGACGGTTCATGGCCATCCCATAGGCACTGGATCGAATCTCGGCCTTACCGATCACCACATCGGGGCCCACTTCCGATGGTAAAACCCCTACCCCAGCCAATGCCGGATGCCCAAACAATGCATAGGGCATGGGGGGATATACAATGGGAACCGGGTGAGGGGATTCAAAGCGGCTCTGAACCAAATACTCCCCTTCATAATTGGCCTTGTGGCGAAAATAAGGGGGACCAATCACATCCCCAAACGCCACCACCCCTGGCACCGAGGTCTCTAAATATTCATTGACCATAATACCCGCATCGGTATGGGCAATACCGGCCTCACGCAATCCCAATCCGTCTGTATTGGGTGCCATGCCAGTGGCCACCAATAACGCATCCCCCACCACCGTCAGCTCGTGACCATCCCGATTCAGGGTCACGGAAATTTCACCGTTGAATTGGGACACCCGTTGTATCGTAGCGTGGGTATAAAACGTCACATGCAAAGAGGCCATGGCACGGTATCGCTCCCTCAGTTCTGGCATCATACCCGATAAAATGTCCCCTCGGGTCATCACCGTCACCTGGCTACCAGCCGCCGAAAAATAGTGGGCCAATTCCAAGGCAATATACCCGCCCCCTATGATCACCAACCGATTGGGTAGGGTCGGAAGCCGGAGTGCGGTTTTATGGGTCAAATAGGAAACACTCGACAAGCCAGGCAGATCAGGAATCCGAACCGATGACCCCGTGGCAATCGCAATCAAGGGGGCCTCCATCGTGTTACCATTCACCATCACGGTATGGGGGCCCACCAAACAGGCATGGCCCTCAATAGGGGTGACATTCGGATGCTGGGTATAGACCGGCAAAATATGATCCGATTCTTGGTCAATGGTTTGGGTCACGCGGGCCACCAATGCGGCATGATCCATTCGAGGCAATGCACCATGCAAATTTGCCGATTCCGATGCCCCCATTTCTCGTAATACATCCGCCGGATAAATGAGCATTTTGGATGGAATACACCCATGATTAAGGCAGGTACCCCCCCATTTTCCCGACTCAATCACGGCCACCCGGTACCCTTTGTTGGCCAAGGGCCTGACCAATTTGGCCCCGCCACCACTTCCAATGACTACCACATCAAATACTTGGTTTTGACTCATGTTGATTCCTCGATGATATGATCCACATTATGACGCTATCGTGTTATTCTCATTTAATACATCCACTTTTACAACACCCCATTCCCCAACCGGGTCAAAGGATCGCATCATGACGTATCAGCCCCATCTTATCGAACCACATTGGATTAAGCAGTGGCAAACCACGCCTCAAACACCACCGTCACCCGATAAACCACCTTATTATGTACTAGAAATGTTCCCCTATCCCAGTGGCCAATTGCATGTGGGGCATGTTCGGAATTACACGATTGGGGATTGCATTGCCCGGTTTAAACAAATGACAGGGCACCATGTGTTACACCCATTTGGATTTGATGCATTTGGGTTACCCGCAGAAAATGCGGCCATCAAGCATGGGGTGTCACCTCAGACTTGGACCGATCAGAACATGGACACCATGACCCAACAATTAAAACGATTGGGCATCGGATACAGCTGGCAGCAGCCGGTGGCCACCTGCACCCCTGACTATTACCGACACACCCAATGGTTGTTTTTGGAATTATACCGACGGGGATTGATTGAACGACGAAAAGGATGGGTCAATTGGGACCCCGTCGATCAAACCGTATTGGCCAATGAACAAGTCATTGATGGTAGGGGATGGCGTTCAAATGCCTTGGTCGAAAAGCGAGAAATTGAGCAGTGGGTCGTCAAAATCACGGCGTATGCCGATGAATTATTATCCGGATTGGACCGGTTACCTCACTGGCCCGAACGGGTCAAAACCATGCAGCGGCATTGGATCGGTAAACGAACCGGCACCGAGGTGATATTCCAACACACCACCCGGTCAATCCCCGTGTTTACCACCCGACCCGATACCTTATTTGGCGTGGTGGCCCTTGTGTTATCGCCCGAACATGAGGCCATTGGCCCCTTGCTGCAAGACCATCCACAGGCAAGCGATCGGAAAGCACGCCTAGCAGAAATACAACGACGTGCCATCGACCCGTCTCAAAGCGGTGGAGAAGAAATGGTGATCGTCCCATTGGATACCACCGTCACCCACCCCCTAACCCAAGACGCCATTCCGGTCTATGTCAGCGATTATGTCAGTGCCTCCTTTGGTTCAGGGGCCCTGATGGCAGTACCAGCCCACGATGAACGGGATATGCGATTCGCCACCCAAGCCGGTTTACCCATCATCCCCGTGGTCACCCATCCTGAGCATGACACCTTGCCCATGGTAACCCCTGGCATTCTTATTAATTCTGGGCCTTACAGCGGATTGGACAGCGAGTCTGCCCAATCCGCCATTACCCATGCATTACACGCCAAGGGACTAGGTGGGCCCACGGTGACATACCGGCTCAGGGATTGGCTGATCAGCCGACAACGGTACTGGGGCACCCCCATTCCCATGGCATACGATGAGCTTGGCACCCCGATTCCCCTCCCTGACGATCAGTTACCCGTATGCTTGCCAACCGATGTCACATTTGGACAAGGCAATCCATTGGATACCTCGCCGTCCTTTGGCACCGTATCAGTCAATGGTCAACGGTGCCGGCGCGAAACCGATACCATGGACACCTTTATGGATTCGTCGTGGTATTTTTTGCGGTTTGCAGACCCAACGTGTGCCGACCGTCCCTGTCGGCCCGATCAGGTGGCACCGTGGCTGCCGGTGGCCCATTACATTGGGGGAATTGAACATGCCATCTTGCACCTGTTGTATGCCCGGTTTATGACCAAGGTGTTTCGTGATTTAGGCCTGGTATCGGTGGATGAACCCTTTGAACGGCTGGTATGTCAAGGCATGGTGATTAAAGAAGGGGCCAAAATGTCCAAGTCATTGGGTAATGTAGTCGAGCCGGGCCCCATTATCGAGACCTATGGGGCCGATACCCTCAGGGTCTTTATTTTGTTCGGGGCACCCGTCGAACGCGACTTGGAATGGTCCATGTCAGGCATTGAGGGAGCCCATCGGTTTTTGAATCGGTTGTGGCGGGTGGTCACAGCACCCCAGCCCACCACCCAGACCGAACGGGTGACCCAACAGTTGCATGCCACCATCAAAGCCGTCACCCATGACATTGAACGACTGGGATTTAACACCGCCATCGCACGGCTCATGGAACTCGTCAACACCCTCACCCAACATGGGTCTACCCCCGAGATAAGGGACCAATTGGTGAGACTATTGGCACCCTTTGCCCCCATGATGGCCCAAGAATTATGGCACCGTTTGGGGCACCATGGGTGGGTTCATGATGCCACCTTTCCGGTTCACGATGAGGGGTTACTTATTGAAGATCAGGTCACCGTCGTGGTCCAAGTCAATGGCAAAACACGGGATACCATGCAGGTCGACAAAGGATGCGATGCCCCCACCCTTGAGGCATTGGCACGGGCGAGTGAGAAAGGGAGCCGTTTTGTCGCAGGCATCAGCGTGAAGAAAGTGATTGTTGTGCCCGATAAATTAATCAATTTTGTGGGAGGGCCAGCATGACAACCGGGTTATTGGGATTGTCTGAATTGCCACTATCCACCATTCGGACCTTGCTAGACTCCGCCAAGCAAATGAAGGCACACGCCACGGCCCATACCATCCCCTTAACATTAAAAGGTCGGACCATTTTAACCTTGTTTTTTGAACCATCAACCCGTACCAGGGTATCATTTGAAACCGCCATCAAGCGATTGGGTGGTAGCACCGTTGGCATGGCCATGGAATCCAGTTCAACCAAAAAAGGGGAAACCTTGTTTGACACCATTAAAAACCTAGAGGCCATGGGATTTGATGGGGTGGTGGTCCGACACCGACATGCCGGGGTCCCTCATTTTTTGCAATCTCATCTGTCATTTCCGGTCATCAATGCGGGGGATGGATTGAATGAGCACCCTTCGCAGGGGTTGTTGGATTGTTTTACCTTAGAAGAACACTTGGGGTCTTTAGAAGGAAAAACCATTTTGCTATTGGGTGATATTATGCACTCAAGGGTGGCCCGTTCCAATTTATGGGCCTTAAAAAAATTGGGTGCACGGATAATCGTGTCAGGCCCCCCCACCTTAATACCCCCCGGTCTATCCGAATGGGGCATCATGATCGCCCCCCGATTGGATGATGTGTTGCCATTGGTCGATGCCATCAACGTGTTACGGGTGCAATATGAACGACAAGAGCATGGGTATTTTCCCAGTGTCAGGGAATACCGTGCCTTATTTGGGTTAACCGAAAAACGATGCCAACGGTTACCCTCACACTGTTGCATTTTACACCCCGGACCGATTAACCGTGGGATTGAACTGGATTCAGTGGTAGCCGATGGCCCCCACAGTGTAATTTTAGACCAGGTAACCAATGGGGTGGCCATTCGCATGGCCATGATGGATTATCTCATTAACCAAGGAGGCGCACATGGCGACACTAACCGCCCTGATTAACGGGCGATTGCTAGACCCCAACACATCAGAATCCAACATCCTCAATATTGTACTCAATGAAGACGGCGTGATCGTGGGCCTTGGCTATGTACCCGAAGAAGACGGCGACACCATTAGGGTGGTCGACCTAAAAGGACATACCATCGTACCGAATGTCATGGATGCCCATGTTCACCTGCGAGAACCAGGGCATCTCGGTTGGCTGGGCGGCCACCTCGCCGGCGGGCGCGGCCTGTCGCTGGCTCGACGTGACCGGCGTCCCGGACGGCCCGTACCTGCTCGAGGTCGAGGTCGACCCGTCCGGCCGGATCACCGAGTCGAACGAGACGAACAACGCGGTG
>RGUG01000096.1 GCA_010027915.1 bacterium
GTCAACAGTTGGACGAACAGCCAGAGCAAGTGGCGGGTGCGCTGGCCCGATGGATGGTAACGGCCTTAGAATCAGAGCGTACTGGACCGCCATTGACCTCGGATCAGGTCGGGAATATGAGCAAAAGCGGGGGGGAACAAGTGAATCAGCCACCCGTTTCGGGTTTGGGGGCTGAAGATCAAATCATCGATCAGGGACCCATGGGCTAACTCCACCCCCATCATGAGCGAGGGGCTTATCCACAGGGAGCGGGTATATCCGGCCGCCATCACATTCGATAACACATCGCGAATGCGATGAGAGGGTGTCTTTACCCATTGCAAGGTAATCATGGGTTGCTGGACAAAGGCCCAACCCAACAGGGAGTCGACAGACTCCAAGACACGATCCATGAGTGGGATTCGTAGCCAATTAGCGTGTTGAAACGAGGGGTGTCGATGAAACAATTCAGAAATAGACAATCGGACCAATGGGTTCATATCCGAATCAATGGATACCGCCGAGGTAGTAGAATCGGTATCGATGGCGGCACATTCAGTTTGAAAATGATCAATATACAAGGCATTGCGGTTCAACAATCGAAAGCGTTCAAAATCAGCTTCAATGCCCAATATGGGAACCTGGGGAAGGGGACACACCATGGCCCAAAACCCTACCCCGGATCCCAACTCAATCACCCGCAAATCGGGGCATTCACTGAGCAATACCGTACTCATTTGGCTAATCGGATGAATGCGGTGGGCGTCTTGTATCCATTCGTTAACCCAATAATCACCCAGGGGGGCGAGCATCGCATGATGGTTGACATGCATGGATACCACCCAAGAACGGTGTTTGCCCCATGCCAAGCCGGCTTGCCAGAGTGACTCGGTCCACTGCCACCATGGGGTGCGACGAGACACGACCAGCTGATGAAATACCAATTGGCCGATAATAGACGCCCCCAGGGGCTTCCGAACACCATATCGATCACTCATATACCCATGCCGCCTTTATCGTTTGCTTTGACTGTATGCTTGCCTATCTTAGGGTAGGACCCGCCTCATTGACTAGTATGATGGTGGGACATGGTGGGATGAAGGGGAGGGGTGCTCCACCATCGGTGCCACATACCCCGCAAGGAACGCAGGGTCATACCTTGCCAATAAATACCACACAAGGGACGGGTGGAAGGGAACAATGCCGGTAGTCCCAGTGTGGTCAGGCATACGGTGATGACCGATGCCGCCGCCGCCCCCATGCCACCCCACAACGGCACCATGATGGTTAACAGCACCCCGTAGGGGATGAGCCCCATGGCATTGATCAGGGTCCAATGGGACGCACGGCGACTGGACATCATATAGATGTGGCATACGGGCCATTGTGCCCATCCCAAAAAACAACCCGCATATACCCATACCATCTTAATAGACGGGGTGTACGCACTGCCATATAACCATTCGAACAATCCCGCACTGCCCAGCCACAAGAGGCCGATGATAACCAGGCTACCCAAGGTCATCAAGCCACTTAATTGGGCCAGTCGATCGCGAAACAGGGTGGGGTTTTGATGCTTGAGGGGTTGTAAAACGGGTTGAGAGACACTTAATATCAAGGTTGGAATCATCACCGCATACTCACAAAAACGAACAGCCAAGGCATAAAGTCCGGTTTGGTAGGGGGTACTCCAGTGATACAACAGCCACTGATCCAGTCGGTTATGGCCCAACATGGTGAACAGAAGAAGCCACATTGGCCAGGCACGTCGCACCAGGTGTCGAATCAGGCGAAGGGATGGGAGAGCCCAACGAAGTTGGGTAAGGGATAAAAACAAGAGCCCCAGGACCCCACCCATGATAGTTTCTACGATAAAGGTGAAAAAAAACCATGTGACCGGCCACTGGTACCAAACCCCCATGACTTTCATGAGGCTGGTGAGCATGAGAATCAGCAACTGGATGATCACAATCGGTTTGATCAACATGTGAGCTTCGTAATAGGAACGGACAATCGACAGGGCATTGCCTATCATGCCGGCTCCCATCAGGGCCACCATGCCCCATCCCCATGGACCGGGTGCCCAGTATTGGGATATGACCAACAACAGGCTAATCACCATGGCCGAGACAAATCGGGCGGACAGTGCCGCATAGAGAATCGCTGCATGTTGGCGAGGATAGCGAATGAGTTGTTGCTGAATAATTGGCTCAAGGCCCAGACTGGCAAAGGTAACCAATAACCCCAAGAGATTGTTCAGCGTGGCCAAGGTGCCATACCCACTGGGGGTTAAATACCGTGCCACCACAATCCCCACCACAAAAGATACCAGGCTGATGCCCCCTTTTTCGAATACCAACCAGAGGGTATTTTGACCCACTTTTTTTAGGGTGGGACGTTGGCCAATACGACGAAACAACCCGTGAATACGGGTTAGATAGTGTGACATCATGTGGTGACGATACATGATAAATGAATGGTTTCAAACCGATAATGAGACCTAAACCCTGACGAATCATGGAAGGTATTGAAAAGAAGACGGTCCCGATGGGGGATGGTGTGGCACCGCCTAATGCGAGAGAGAGGGAAGGTGAATGTATTCACAACGGTTCGTTTCAACACCAAATCCCAATGCGTCATATACCCGAATGGCCCCGTGATTGGATTGGGTTACCGATAGCCCGATCATGTTATGGCCCTGTTGCCACAAGTGATGCATGCAGGCCTGAAGCAAGCGTGTGCCATAGTGATGTCCCATGTGATCCACATGGGTGGCGATATCAAAGACCCAAGGAAAGTCGGGTTGTTGCCAAAAATGGCAGGTGACCATTTCACAAATGGCCACGGGGATGCCCTGGTGGACCCACATCAGGGAAGCCGCTGGAATCACGGTGCCATAGGTGTGCTGCCACACCTCATGATCCAATGCCAAGCGGTCGGCATAAGACGACAAGGGGGCATAATGGGGGTAGTCATTTGAATACTGATGGGCCGGCCAACTAATGCGGGCAATGATCTCATGATGCTCAGGTCCCAAGGGAACAATGGCATCCTCGACTGACAGGGGGGGGATGCTGATGCCAAACAAAGGGGCGACCATGCTTTGACGGGGTAGGGCAAAAAACCCCGCCGATTCCATGGCAAGTCCAAACAGTGGGTCGGGCACCAACTGATTTAATTCCATCATGACCCCCTGGGCCACACCCGAATGGACAAAGGCCTGGATCAGAGGGGGGGCCGACTCAATCGGCACGTGGGCAAACACACTGCCATATTGAGCGGATTGCCTGTGGACCCACATGATGCCCACAGGGGACTCATCCTCGATGGTCACCCCTTGGATGCTGCCGTTTCGGATCAAGTCTCGTTGGGTATGAATAAAGGCGTCACAGTCGATGGGGGGAACCCCTTCGGCACGCCAGTGGTCGGCAATAACCGATAAAAAATGATGGGTGGTGGGTGAGAGATCGTGGATAGGGTGGACAATCATGTATCGGACTTCCTTTATTTGGTGTGATATACTGGCTAAACCGTCCAGTATACGGCATCTTTTATTTTGTGGATAAACCACCACGTTGAGGGAGCATATGGGCCATTATTCATCCGATCCTATTCTACATGCGTCATCATTGGATACGTTATTACGTGCTATTCCCACCCATTCATTGTTGCAATCATTTGCACGGCACTATTTGCAAGCGGTATCGGCGGCCCCCTTGCTTTCACTTGATGTACCTGAACTCATTCGTTTTTTACAGACCAGACTAGACCATGTGATGAGCCTGATGCAAGGCGACACCGCATTGGTGGTATCCGATATCCCCCGTACGGACCATAGTCCCCCTCGGGTGGCCTTGGATTGTGTGGGGGCGGATGCGGTGTTTTTGGTCATGACACTCAATGAGTGGTGCCGTCATATGGGGCTAACGGTCACCCAATTGATTCACCCCATTGTGGGGGTGACCCGCCATGATGAGGGGCACATTACGGCATTTACATCACCCTTGGATGCGTCTGATCGGTTATCGGTGACCTACGTGGTATTTGATGGGGTGTCGGCCGCCCAATTGACGGCATGGTTACCAGCGTTAAAGCGGCACATGGGGGCGGTGCATGTGTCGCATGATGACCAGGCCACTATTCAAAACGGATTAAGCACATTACGAGCGGCCATGGCGACATCATTGCCGGCGTTATCAGAGCCAAAAGAAGAATGGGTCAACTTATTGCAATGGTTGGCGGACGATAATTTTTCTTTTTTTGGTCATGTTTGTTTCACCCATGCGGGTGGGTGTGTGAAAGTGGTACCGTCTTCCTGTTCGGGCATCTTTCGATCGGTTTTGGGGTACGATGCCCAGCCGTTGTTAGAAGCCGCACGTCGGCATTCGGAATGGTTGTCAGGAAACGGTGATGATTATGTATTGGACACCTTGCCATTACCGTCACCTATTTTACGGTTTGATCACTTGATGCGGTTGGGATTTCGCATTGGACGAGGTGATCAGCTGACGGAATATGTGTGGGTGGGCCTACTCAAACGTTCCAGCCTGTTTGTAAAGAATCTGGACACCCCCTTGATTCACCTCAAAATGAAAGCCATTTTTGAGTCCAAAGGCATGATTCCCAATAGTTACGATTATAATGAGGTTATTCGTATTTTTACGGCCATTCCCAAGTTTGAATTGTTTCGGTCGTCACAAGTTCATCTTCAATTTATTGTGGATACGTTGTTATCCATTGCCAATCCATCGCAATTGTGGGTGGCCGAACGTCGCAAACGCAATGGTCGCCAGTTTGTCATGGTGGTCATTCCCGATGCCTTAACCTCGCGGCGTAATATTGAGTTGGTAATGGCCCGTGTCAGGGAATGGTTCCAGTTGTCGGAGCAAGACCCTGATACGGAGTGGATTGAGGTGTCCAGTCCGGAACATACCCGTCTGCATGTGTACTTTTCAGGGGATAACCACCATGCCACGGAATCAATAGTGGCCTTACAGACCCAATTGCGACAGGCCATTGAGCCATGGAAACTCACCTTGCGCCGGGCATTGGAGCGACGGGTGCCCGAGCAGGCGGAAGCGTGGTTTCAGCGGTATCGCTTGGCATTTCCTGACCATCACAAGGTCAGGCGAACGGTAGATAGCACCGTGACGGATATTCACTTTTTGGAACAAATGCGTGTCACGGGTGAGATGCAATTGAACCTGACTGATTTTGAATCGCCAGGGTCATCCATGGATCGGCGGGTATCCAATTTAAGTATTTATCATCCGGTCAAGATGGATCTTATTCAGATCATGCCCATATTAGAGCATGCGGGATTGTATGTGTTTGATGAATTGACTACCCGGGTTGCAGAAGGGGCCGGAGACGGTAGTGGGTATGTGGGGTATATTCACAGTTTTAGAGTCGGAAAGGCTG
>RGUG01000097.1 GCA_010027915.1 bacterium
GGTAATCAATGAGGTGGGGGCATAACGCCACGCACCCACCCTTACGATCAACCAGGGGCCATCCCCACCCAGAAAACCCCCGTCCCAAAACATGCCAGGCAGTCCAATTGAAAAAACCGGGCACATCTCCTATCCACGACTCAAACCCTCGTATAAAAGGCTGTCGATCCGTCCCCGGATTCATCACCAAATGGTCGTGCCTAAAGACTGGCCCGTCACCCATACCCAACAGGGTCCCCCGCCATCTCGTGCACCCCAGGACACTGGTTGAATAACGCCATCGCCGTGATCACAACCGTCCACCACATCCCCCCCACTGAATCAGCCAACGACCTCTCTCCCGAACCAAAACAACCCCTTACCCTTTATCGTGCTAGCAGATCTGGCTGCCATGAGGCATGGATAAAGCCCCCCCTGTAAATAACAACACGACGCCACCCAACCAGCGACCCAAGCGGTTTCATTCACACGATGACCCATTATAGTATGCGTCACGAGAGGGTAATAGAATGAATTCGTCGTCATCAAAATCGATCGGATCGAGCGAGGACATGCTAAAGTCCTCATTGAACTGGAAAGGAGTATGGAGGGGTGGAAAGACAAAAGATATCGATGCGTCTTAAATGGCGTCATTGGACGTTTCGGACAGGCACACCTTGGAGAGGTTTTCAGCAGCGTATAGCGTCTGGAAATAGACACACCAACGCTTTTGCCGCTGGCAAAGGGAGTGGGAAAGTCCTTCTGGAAAAATGGGTGAGCCATCCTGGGTTTACCTTATAATGGACACCCGCCACATCACACACACACCCTCATGCGACTGGTTCAAAAGGTGGAAGACACAAAAAGGGTTACCCTTTCAACATACATCGGGCCGTGGATGCACATGGGTTGTCGGTCCGAGTTCTTGTGACAGCATGTACCGGTCATAAATCAACACCAGCCTCCCATCTAATCAACAGAATAAGGACACTCGAGTCGCCAATACCGGCATCACTCAACCGTCAGCACTGGAGGGGCATGGCGACTCGCAACGAAAAAAACGTAGCTCATTCCTCACGACTATTCAGATTCGATGACTTTCTCTATGGGCTCTTATCTCGTGACGGCACTACCGAGCCCGGCCAACACTTGTTCAAAGAATCGAATGGGATCTGTACTCCAGCAACGAGCACCATCCGGCCCTTTGGTGACAATCTGATGCCGAGACGGAACAACCGTGACACCAAAGGGAGTAGGAGACCCCGGCCGATTGGCCACTGGCACGACACATCCAACCTGAGTCAGCGTGACACCTCCGTCCGCATGCCTTTCACGAACAATCCCCCCTATGGGCACAGAATCCTGTGTGGGAAACGACGCATCCAATGGAATCCCTTCGATACCCTGATGCCCCACCGCAGACTGCATACCCAACCAAAACAAATCGTCTCCACCCCATTGAATGGGCTGCATCGTTCTAGGATGCGTAAAAGGATCGGTTTTCGCCTTTTGTTGAAACCAAGAACGAGGCTCAATAATAGGGTTGGGGTCATCGGCAGTCGAGAAACACAACCACTCTTCTTGGGGATCCAACGGCGATATACCCGATAAGACACCTGCAGAGGCACCAGACAAGTCAGCCTGGGTTGCCAGGGTAAAGTGAGACGGCATGAGATTCAAGCAAAGCGTATTCAACGCATACATGTGTGAGAGCGGTGGGCGATCACCAATGCCTTCTTCATGGGAAAGGGTTGAATCTGAAAGTGCCATTCGCATCATGACACAATGCAAAAAAGAATACGAATACGTGCGATCAAATCGTTTGACATCCAACTTAAAAGCCAACAACAACCCCATCAAAAAAATGGCACGTGTTGGGTCATAGCCACGGTTATGTCCAACAAACAAATAATAAAAAGCCGATTTGCCATCCTTATTTTTTTCAAATAATGCATCCTGAATCGTGACACAACCATTGGGTTGGGATGATAATGTGGCCAATAAACCCATGAGCTGGAACAGAGATTGAGTATTACTTGTCGTGTCTGAGGATACATACGACACGATCAACCGACGAATGGCTTGACCAGGATTCGTCAAATAGTTGGCGGGAAAATGAAACGGAGACTTAAACAAAACCCCTTTTATCACGGTATCCGATTCCCTTGTCAAATACGGGATCAACGGGTCCATCACCATCCAAAAGGGGACATTCACCGCTAGCCGTTTGTACGGATGAAACCGAATCAACGCATTCAACGGCATCCGTGAATCAGTGGTTGATTTTGCAACCAAAACCTTCTGAATGATCCCATCCCCAACCGTTTCGGACCACTTTTTTAATTGCGTGGTGAACATCTCCAAACGGTCTTTAAACGGTAGTAGGGAAGTGTGAGCCTCATCAAGACCCAATAATTGGGTAATGGCCTGGATCATGGTAGCGACGGTGCAGGCTACAGGGTGTTCAGGAAACAACGGGGATGGCACCCCCTCAACCGATGCCAACATGTACGCCATCACCGCCGCCGGCGTTGGGCGATGAAATACCTTCGATGATCCCGGCTTATCGATGGTGACGGTGTCATCTGTCTTTATTATTTCAAACGGATAGACCAGCTTAAAATACGACTTGGAAGCAAAGAAGCGAAAATGACAACCCGCCTCAATCCAAGATAGCCCCCCCGTATGATGGGTCTGTCGCAGTGCCCCTCGACCCCATATTTGCACCGCACTCACGACCAATAAGTCAGATTCCGATAAGCACACGTCTAATTCTCTAACGGTCTCATCAGAACGGTTGTAACGATCATATTGGACCGTCAGGTTACCCTCTTCATCATGATCGTCAACCCGACGAACCAGCAGGACTGCACAAGTCTCATCAAAGCCAGATAAAATACCCAATCGATACAAATCCTCCCCACCCCACTCTATCACCTCACGCGTATAGGGATGTGGCATATAGGGCGTGTCTTTCAAAAAGTCTAGAAACCATGAACGTGGCTCAATGATGCGACTGATCGGATTGCCGGGGGGAGACAAACACCACCATTCTTCAGGGTTGCCTTCATAAGACATAGCCGATAAAACACCCGCCGATTCATTTGCACCATCCTCGGGCGTCGCCACCGAAAAACAAGGCGGCGTGGCCCAAATCAAGAGCTCGTTTAGCACGATGTAATAATACATCCGCTCATTCTTCTTCAATTCGTGCGGGGCTATGTGATGATCAGAATGCAGTGCGGCCAAGGCAATTAAGCAGTGCGTCAAAGAATAAGCATGGTTGCGATTAAACCGTTGAACATCTAATTTGAAGGCAAAAAGCAACCCCACAATATAAAATGCATTCGGTAAATGATACCCACCTTGACGTCCCATAAACAAATAATGACAGACCGATTTCCCCTCACTGTTTCTTTCAAATAAGGCCGATTGCAATGCCTCATGGCCATTTGGTTGAGAAGCCAACGTCGCCATCATCCCAATAAGTGGCACAATCCATTCTAAAAACGGCTGACTATCCGGCGTCTTTTGAGCCGATACCGCTTGAATCACCCCATTACGAAGAAACTTACCTGGGTTTAACCATGCATCCGTTGAAACAGCAAACGGCATGTTCGGTTCTCTAACTGACTGAGGATCGGTTTTCAAATACGGCATCAACACAGACATCGTCACCCAAAGTGGCACCCTAACGTATGGGTACGTTTGGTTCGACAGACCCAGCAACATTGACCAAGTATCGGATCTATCACGCTTGCATTCAATCGCCAAAGACCGCTGAATGGCACCGTTCCCCTCCTGTTCTGCCCACTGTTTCAATTGGTTAGCAAACACCGCCAACCGGTTTTCAAACGGCTGGGCGTGGGGATCAAACTCAATCCCCACCAACCGTGACACGGCATCGGTCATCGTTTGTTGTGTGCATGGATGATAAGGATTGGATTCAAGCCGATCCATACCCGCCGTAACACATTGTGGCAACGCAATTGTACGATAACATGTCATAACAGTCTCCCTGTCGTATCGGATGCCGGAAATACGCATCACCAACTTGAAATGAGGAATCGCAACACAAATGAATGATCATTAAGATGAATAAGTAAAATACGAAAAAGGGGAAAAAGGGGAAAAAGGGGAAAAAGGTAAAGTCTAAAAGACATGATAACGCTACCAAAGAGAAAAAAAAAGAAGTATTGAAACATTTTCCTGAATCAACCCAATGATGGGTCGTACCCGAACGGGTAGCCCCTTCAAACCGACCCAAAAAGACGGTTGGTTTTTTTCACCCCTCACTTTATACTTCATCCTGATTTTTATACCCTGATATCGTGTGCCAACATTACAATGCACATCGCATGGTCAAAAAGGAGCCGTTCAGTGGCACTCTCATCACAAGATATGAACCAAATCACCCATATTTTGGGTCATCCCCCCACCCCTGTTGAAACCCATGTCTTTGATGCCATGTGGTCAGAACATTGTTCATACAAGAGCACCAAACGCATCCTAAAAGCACACTTACCTACCCAAGGACGGGATGTGATGGTTGGCATTGGGGAAGACGCCGGTATTATCAAATGGACCGAACACGAGGGGCATACGTATGGTATCGCCGTGTCCCATGAATCCCACAATCATCCCTCACAATTGTTGCCCATCGAAGGGGCCGCCACCGGTGTGGGGGGCGTGGTGCGTGACGTCTATTGTATGGGAGCCGATGTCATCGGGGTACTCAACTCCCTTCATTTTGGTCTCAGTGACCAACCCGATCGCCATGTCACGACCATTGCCCGGCAAGTCGTGGAAGGCGTCGCGGATTATGCCAACCCCTTGGGGGTGCCTGTGTTGGGGGGAGAAACAGTCTACCACGACTCATACAACGACAACTGCTTGGTCAATGTCGCTGCGTTGGGCTTGGTGCGGTCCGATCGCATTTGTCACAGTTTTGTACCCCCAGACGCCGCCCATACCCCATATGATATGGTCTTAATCGGTAAAAGCACCGATGCCACCGGATTCGGTGGGGCTAGCTTTTCGTCTCAAAGCATGGAGGATGGCCATCAAGCCATCGGGGCCGTTCAAGTGCATGACCCCTTTATTAAACGGGTCATTGTGGAAGCCTTGCATGCCCTGTTGGATGATTTTCACAACAGGGGCGTGGTGATCGGGTTCAAAGATCTGGGTGCCGGGGGCATTGCGTGTGCCACGTCTGAATTGGCCGCTGCCGGTGGGTTTGGGGTAGCCATTGCACTGGATCGTGTGAATGTGGCCATCCCCAACTTACCACCCGAAGTGATTGCCTGTTCTGAAACCCAAGAGCGGTTTTGTATGGCCGTCCCTCGCCATGAAACCGAAACCGTGTTGACGTGTTTTAATCGCACCTTCGATT
>RGUG01000098.1 GCA_010027915.1 bacterium
TCCATCTTGCCCATTGGGACATGATATGGCATGCGTGGCACCTAATACCCCCATCCCTTCCTTGTTTGACTGCACATCCGGCATAAAAACCGGCACCTATCCACTGGCAGTCAGATACAAACCCCATTTACTCGATCGGGCTTTAGGATTAAAATACCCGGCCATGATCAAACGACTCTTTTTTGGACCCCCTCGCTTTGTGTTGCCAGGTCGTGGCCTGACAGTGGGCATCACGATGACTTACTTGTCGTTGATGCTGATAATCCCCGTGATCACATTGGGGGTCAAGGCCACGCAATTGGATTGGGGGCGAGGGATCACCTTGATCATGGCACCCCAGGTACAATCAGCCTTGGGAGTCAGCCTGGGCACTTCGGCCATGGCCGCCGTTGTAAACGGTGTATTTGGCACCATCGTGGCGTGGGTCCAAGTGCGGTATTCATATCCAGGCAAGCCCATTGTCAATGCCTTGATTGACTTGCCATTTGCCATTCCCACGGCCGTGGCGGGGATCACGCTTACCCATCTATTATCCGATCAAGGATGGGTAGGCCAGGTTTTAACCCCCTTGGGATGGCATGTCAATTACACGTGGATGGGCATTGTGGTCGCACTGGTGTTCGTGGGGTTACCATTTGTCATTCGATCTGTCGAACCTGTATTAGCGGACATTGAACCTGAGATTGAAGAAGCTGCCGCCACATTAGGGGCATCATCGCGTCACATCACGATGCGAATTTTAATCCCCACCATTTTGCCTGCCATTTTATCAGGGGTAACCGTTGCCTTTGCAAGGGGTCTGGGTGAATATGGATCGGTGGTGTTTATTTCGGGTAATTTGCCATTCAAAACCGAAATTCTTCCCTATTTAATCGTGTCAAAACTCGAACAGTTTGATTATGAAGGGGCCACCGTACTCGCCATTTTGACATTGGGATTATCCTTTGTGGCATTGGTCGTGGCCAATGGGGTGCAATGGTGGTGTCGCCGGCGAATGGGTGCCGTATGAAGTGGGGGATCATGGCCATCGCGGGGCTGTTTTTGGGACTGTTTTTGGGATTGCCCCTGGCACTCATCCTATCCGAAGCGTTTGGTAAAGGGTGGTGGGTATACGCCCAAGCCATTGAGCACCCTGACACCCTACATGCCATCGGCTTAACCCTAAAAGTAGCCCTCATTGCGGTGGTGTGTAACACCGTGTTTGGAATTGCCTCGGCATGGTTACTGACCCATACGTCGTTACGGGCCAAACCATTATGGATGGCCCTGATTGATTTGCCATTCAGCATTTCACCTGTGGTAGCAGGACTCATGTTTGTGTTGGTCTTTGGTCGCAGTGGGTGGTTGGGTCCCTGGTTGCTATCCCATGGGTTACCGGTCATCTTTACCCCATGGGGCATTGGGTTGGCCACTTGTTTTGTTACCTTACCCTTTGTATCCAGGGAACTGATTCCCCTCATGCAAACCCAAGGCACCCAAGAAGAAGAAGCCGCCACGTTGTTGGGGGCCAGTGGTTGGCAAGTGTTTTGTAAGATTACCCTCCCCAAAATCAAGTGGGGGGTGTTATATGGGGTGTTATTGGCAGCGGGCCGGGCAGTCGGTGAATTTGGGGCCGTCTCTGTGGTATCAGGGCATATCGTAGGCAAAACCAACACCCTATCGCTTCATATTGAACGCTTGTACAACGAGTACCAGTTTCATGCCGCCTTTTCCGTCTCGACCCTATTGGTGGGAATTGGCATCCTGTCGTTGTTGGTCCACCCCATTGTGGCAAACCAGCATCGTCACCTATCGAAAGGAAAGACCCCATGAGCATTGTCATTGATGGATTGTCCAAACAATTTGGGTCGTTTGTTGCCCTAAATCAGGTCTCGTTATCGGTGCAAACAGGTGAGTTTGTGGCGTTATTGGGACCATCAGGATCAGGCAAAACCACCCTATTGCGGATGATTGCGGGATTAGAACAGCCCGATGCTGGCCGTATTATCGTGAATGGCCAAGACACCCAAGCCGTTGGGGTAGCCCAACGGGGGGTTGGCTTTGTGTTTCAGCATTATGCCTTGTTTCGTCATATGACCGTGTTTGAAAATGTGGCCTTTGGGTTACGGGTCAAACCCAAATCCGAACGCTTGCCCGCCGCTGCCATCAAAGAAAAGGTGATGTCGTTGTTGCAACTGGTCCAGTTGGATTGGTTAGCCGATCGGTTTCCAGACCAGTTGTCGGGAGGACAGCGCCAACGAATTGCACTGGCCCGCTCACTGGCCGTGGAACCCAAATTATTGCTGTTAGATGAACCATTTGGGGCCTTGGATTCCACCATTCGAAAAGAACTACGCCAATGGTTGCGACGGCTTCATGATCAATTGGGGGTTACCAGCGTGTTTGTGACCCATGATGTGGATGAGGCCATGGAAATGGCCGATCGGGTGGCCGTGTTGCGTCACGGCATCATCGAACAAATCGGCCATCCAGATGAGGTGTACCATCACCCAGCCAATTCGTTTGTCTTGCAATTTATTGGTGGGGTGAATTTGTTTCACGGTCGTATAGGGGAACATGGGATCCAAGTATCATCACCAGCATCTTCATCCGAACAGGTCACGGCCTATATTCGCCCCCAATCGGTGCGGGTGCATGTGTCGGCCAATGGCTTGGCAGACCACGTCATGGCCACCATTAAGCGCATGCGACACGATGGCATTAGTGCCCGAATGGATTTGGTCACCGAATGGGGACACCCCTTCGAAGCCATTATCCCAGCCAGTCAAGTGGTCAGCGAAGGGCTTAAAGTGGGACAACCAGTAGCCGTCACCTTTGATCATATGGTAGTCGGGGATTACAGTATTTAAGTACCCTCCTCAACGGGTTGATCAACCGTTGATGACGGTCCGTTTAAATCGGTCATGGACACCCATAAATGCGACAGGGCCTGACGTCTCACCCCTTTGAGTGCACCCCATACGACCAGGGTGTCCTTGCTGCGTAGACCCAATCCCCCCCCAACCTTGGCACATGGGGTATGTCGATGGGGGTATGCAGCCAGTTGGGCCATCTGATGCATCAGGGACTGAATGACAACGGGTTCGTAGGGATGAGGTGATCGTGTGTCAAACCGTGATCGATAGTGATCAGACAAGTGCGATAGAGTGGATAACGCCATCGTCACATACCCTATTACCGCGCATTGTTGATCAGATGAAAACCGATTAAAAAGGGCCTGAATCGGGGCATGTGTGGCATCATGTGATAAGGTCACATCAATAAACTGACAGTCACGAACCTGGGTCCCTTCCCACATGCTACCGGTAAAATCAACCGCACGAAACCGAACCCCCTGAAAGCATGCCCTATTCAAGATGGCCCCACAAAAAAGGGTATCCGACACCGTACCACCGCTGACCTTGGCATAGGTCAATCGTGCGTGCTTAAACCCAGACCCAAGAATGGTACACCCATCGAGAGTGGCCCCATGGGCATCAACCCAATTCATGGCAGAATACCGAATCGACATGGTATCCCAATGCGAATGAGAAAGGGTGGCAGCCGTCCAATCACTTTCTTCGAAGATGGTACGAAAAAAATGGGCATGGGGCATGTGACAACGCCAGCCGGTCACACCCCGCCATGGCACCGCCCCCACATCCGCATGGCGAAGTGTCGCATGACAAAACGATACATTGGTCACCGGACCAAACCGTGTCGATGACACATCGGCCCCATCCAAGCAAAGGGTTGTCAGCAGAATGGCATCAACCGTTGAATGGGACAATCGAACACAACGGAGATCGAGTGGGTGTTGAGACTGGCATGTTGAAAACAACCGAATGGCCGATATCACGTTGGCTTGAAGTGCGTTTAAATCAGACGAAGTAGCCTGAGTGGGTATGATCGTCAATGACGACAGCCCTTTTAATACGGTACGCACAATGGATGGGGGGGTAAACGTACAGAACAAGGGATGTTGAGGGGCTACTACGGGGGCATTGTCACAAGGCGATGGGAACATGGGGCTGGGCATCAGTAACACTCCTTTGCAACCGGACAAATAGACCGCCACAAACCAGACACCACTCACTCGCAAGGAAACAAAGGAAACAAAGGAAACAAGTTGGTTTTAAAGCCCCCATCATGGTGTGTCAATACCTTGACAAGGGTCACGCAAGGGTTACAGAAGAAAAGAGAGTTGACGATTAGATCACCCACCGGTTGGTCTTAGTGTCACACCAATGCAAAAGCTGGCGACACCTTTCATAATGAGACATTCCATCGAGCTGAGTCATCCGCTATACTCATCCACATGACACGATCGGAATGGGGTCTCGTTTTGTTGCTTTCACTGATTCAATGGGTTCACATCATGGATTTTATGATCATGATGCCCATGGGACCATTGTTAATGGATCATTTTACCGTATCGCCCAGTCAAATGGCCGTTGCGGTGTCACTGTATGCATTGGCAGCCGGTATGATCGGGCTCGTGGGTAGCCACTTCATGGATCGCTGGCCACGACGCACCACCATCGTAACCTTATCGGCTTTATTGGGTGTCACCACCATTGCCTGTGGCCTGACCAATCACTTTTTTGTTTTTTTGCTCTTACGAGGGATAGCCGGAATGGCGGGAGGGGCCTTGGGCGGTGCCATTTTTGCCGCTATCGGCGATGGGGTCAGGGCCACCCATCAAGGAAAAGCCACGGGGACGGTCATGGCGGGGTTTAGCATTGCCGCCATTGCGGGCATTCCCCTTGGCATGTTGATGGCCAATGCATGGGGATACGCCACGGTGTTTGGGTGCATTGGGGGCATGGGACTGGGGGCTTCAGCACTGGCAACAGCCATCATGCCCCGGTTATCAGTGGCCCCCGACGCCACTCACTGGTGGCGTAACCTTCGCATGAGCTGGGATACACCGCACGAACGACACGCCTTGTTAATGATCATGGCCATTGCCATGGCCGGGTTTTTGATTATTCCGATGATCAATCCGTTTTTACTTCGCAATGTGGGGCTATCAAGTACCCTCATACCCTGGGTGTATGCCATGGGTGGGCTGGCCACCCTGGCCTCCAATCAATGGATTGGTCGGGCCGTGGATCGGTGGGGACACCAACGGGTATTACGCATCATCTTGCCCTTGTCCATTCTGCCGTTGCTCGGCATGACCCTATTACCCCCACTGCCGATAGTGGCGGTGATGGGGTGCACCACCCTCTTTTTTGTATTGGTATCGGGTCGTTTTGTACCCGCCATGGCGGTCATGATGCGAGCCGTTCCTGGCCATCGGCGGGGTCGCTTTGTCAGCTTGGCATC
>RGUG01000099.1 GCA_010027915.1 bacterium
TGTCTTGGAGGGTGTGTTAACCACACTAAAGGCCACCCCTGAATCCGTCATGGCCAAGTTAGAGGGGGTGCTAAAAAAAGAGCCAGCCGGGGGACCCAAAAAAGGTGGGTCCTGGGGGATCACCGATGAGATGCTCCGTCATCAGGTGGCCCAGAGTTCGGGTGGCATTCCCTTTTTTGCTTGTTGGGTTCCCCCAGAAGCGGATGTGAAATCAGACGTTGCCCGTGTGGCCCATCGGGTGGGAGGGCTTTCCGTGTTGGCCCGTGGCCAAGAGGGTCGGGTCACGATCTGGGTGGGTAGCAACGGATCGGTTCATGCGGCCCATCTGTTGCACGCCTTGTTGCAACCCCATGACGGCAAGGGGGGGGGCAATGCCACGTTTGCATCCGGTGCCTGTGAAGGCCACGAGATGGCATGGCAGGCCATGGTGACGAGGCTGCCCTCCACTATAGATGACCTAACCGGTCACCCTTGACGGGGGGAGGCGACAACCGCTAAAATCCAGGCTGTGTTTTTGATTTGGTTGAACCAGTCGGCACATCATTTTTGAAGGAGTTGTAAATGAAAGTAACCAAGTTAAGTCTTGTGTTGGCAGCTGTAGTTGCATCTGTTTCTGTGGGTACGATTCACGCCCAAACAGCAAAAAAAGCAGTGGTGGCTAAGTCAGCAGTATCTTCATCGACGGATGCGTTGGTATTTGAGTTGGGTTTGTTGTCCAACAAAGCCGGTAGCAAGACCAATGTGGCTGATCAAAAAGGTGATGGCTTGTATTTGGCAGCTGGTGCGTCTCAGCAAGTGTTCAAGATTGATGCGGATCAATCCATCGATTTGGGTGCCTTGTTAACCTTTACAACCTCAACAGCCAAGAAAGATGCCAACGAATTTTCTCAATCAGAAATTGGTGTCCGTATTCCAGTAACCTACCGTTATAAATTAGATGATTTCTCTTTGATTGGCGGGGCTTATGTTGGATACAACGTGAGTCAATCAGGGAAGCTAAAAGTATCCGGAGCTGAAACCAATGTGAATTATGGCGACAATGGCCTGTATGTTGGTTTGACAGTGGGTGGTACGTATCAAGTATCTGACTACCGATTCAAGTTGGCTTACAACCTGAATTTAGGTGATTATGGCTATTCCAAAGAAGTGGGTGCCATCACCCTTGGTGTGGATTGGACGGGTGTAAGCCTACCCAAATTGTTCTAATCCATCACTTTTGTTGAGTGAAGAAAGCCCCCGCTAAAAAAGTGGGGGCTTTTTTTTTGCTGTCCAACGGTGGTTGGGGTCCCTCACCCAAGACACCTTGTTTCGTTTGGGCGTGGGCGGTGTCACCACGTGATGCGGGGCGTTGCTGGTCGCTTATCCCATCGTCCTCCAAAAGGGGTGGGCCCGATGACCCTATTATGCCATTGTGAGCCATTGTGAGTTGGATTAAAAAGGGGATAGCGTGTTTACACCCTCTTGATCCGGCATGGGTGTCACACAATATCCGGGGCCGCTTGGGTTTGATAGACATGATACAGGGGGAGCCTGGGACCTTCTCTGAGCACCACTCGACGGTAACCCCCACATGTCAGATGAACAGGGTGGTCCTAAAAAGGGGCAAAGGGTGGGCTCGCCCCCCTTTGATTGGGGGATGGGCACGCACGTAAGACGTGACGCTGGATTGAAACCGTCCATTGAGGCACATGGCCGATGCGATAAGCCGACATAAAAAAGGGATCAATCGTTCAATCGCCTGCGGGGACCCTTCCCCCATTGGCGTCATGAGACAATAGGGTAGATACACTTGCTCATGCAACCAGATAGGCTGGTTCAAGCCATTGCATGAACCGGTTTCAAGCGGCCCATTTCATCACGCTCGGACACCGCCGATTTTAATGGGTCGATTCTGGCGATGATCCCCTTAAACACCAGGCGTAGTCGTTCTGTTCTTTTCACCCAAAACAGGCTCGCGGTTTACCCATCGGGTCATATTTAGAGGGTGTGGTAAGGGGACGTGATGATTAAACGGGACCCGTGTGATAAGAAGAGGGGGTGAGATCGCAAGGGGTTCCACATGGTTTTAACAGGAACGGGTCTTATCACCCATCCCGACCCCCATTGTAGTGCGTGGCAACGCCCGGTATGACCGATTCAGACAAGTATAACCCCAGCATCTCACGAGCCGTTTATTGAGGCGTATGATTCTGTCCTGTTCCCAATTGGTTAAAATAGCGGTATGATCCTTGCAACGGTTTGTCTTCCTAAGCGGGACTTGTGTCTGTTTCCCAATCGAATCGTCGCCAGCAATGGCATTGTAATGAGGCAATGGGGTAGGAGTATTGCCCAAAGTATGGCTTAATCCACAGCCACAGTAAAAGGATCAGATAGATGTCATTTCAAACACTCGGTTTGCATGATACCGTGTTAAAAGCGGTTATTGAAAAGGGCTACACAGAGGCAACCCCCATTCAGTTGGAGGCCATCCCTGCCATTTTAAATGGCAGGGATGTGATTGCAGGGGCCCAGACGGGTACGGGTAAAACCGCAGCCTATGGGTTGCCGATTATTCATCGCTTGGTCAGCACTCCGGCCAACTCCCCATCGGTGCTGGTATTGGTTCCCACCCGTGAACTGGCCCTTCAGATTCGGACCCAATTGGGGGGGTATGCCAAACATACCCCAGTGCGGGTGGTCGCCATTTATGGCGGGGCTCCCATGAAACCCCAAATCGATGCCCTAAAACGCAAAGTGGATGTGGTGGTGGCCACGCCGGGGCGGTTGCAAGACCATGTGAGACGCCGGACGTTGAGCTTGTCTCAGATGAGCATGGTGGTATTGGATGAAGCAGACCGCATGTTGGATATGGGGTTTTTGCCAGCCATTACCGAAGTATTGGAACAAACCCCGTCTAACCGTCAAACGTTGTTGTTTTCGGCCACTTTTGATGAGCCCATTCGACGGTTGGCCCAAACCCTCATGCAAGATCCCCTTGACATTCGCATTCATGCCCACGAAGCGGTGTCAGCGGCCATTACCCACCGGGCACATCCGGTGGACCAACCACAAAAAATGGCCTTATTGGACCATATCGTAGGGGTGGCCCCTCAAGACCAGGTCCTGATTTTTGTGCGCACCAAATCCATGGCCGATCAATTGGCACGGCATTTGACCCAATCGGGACAACGATCGGAATCCATTCATGGTGACAAAAGTCAAGCCCAGCGCATGCGGATTTTAAATGGGTTTCGATCGGGTAATACCCGCCTATTGGTGGCCACGGATGTGGCGGCACGGGGGCTCGATATTCCCTTGTTGCCCATGGTGGTTAATTTTGATTTACCACTGTTGCCAGAAGACTATATTCACCGCATTGGTCGTACAGGTCGTGCCGGAAGCAGTGGCATGGCCGTGTCATTGGTGACATCCAATGAAGGGCATTTAATCAAACGCATCAATCAGCGCTTATCGGCCCCCATCGAGTTCCATGCCATGGATGGGTATGCACCCAAAGATGCCCATTGGATGGATCGCTTGCAACGCTCGATGAGCATGCCCGCCCCATCTTTTCGTGGCCGACCAAGCGACGGGAACTCACCGTATGCACGTCAGGGGCAACCAGGTAAAGCCCGGCGATCGGGTAGCCCCACCTGGGATCGACGAACCGATTGGCGGTCACGGTCAGGTCAAGGCACTGGTCGTCGTGATACCGTGGGTGCACCGCGTCGGTCCAATGGCCCCGATCGGGCCCGGGCTACCCGCGATATCAGAGGGGTTTAGTACCCCGTTCTGGGAGGTAAAATGGGGCTTTAATGCCCCCCCCTCTCTCACGTTATGATTAGAGAGGGGGAGCGCCGATTGGCTAATGGGTCAGGGGATGAGTCAGTGAACGGCTGTTCCCCTCGACCTGAATCATCTGGTCATGGCACAAAAAATCATGGGCGATGGGTGCCGATATGCCACTGCCTGTACCCAAGGCATGTCATATCATGTGTGGCCCAACCACCGGTGATTCCTTGTTTTTCTGGGGGCCACTATGACCCGACAGGGATAGGAGGGTTTGGGTGATCCATGAACTCGCGGATGATATGGTGCAATGCCACCACCCAATGGGGTTGATCGTTGAGGCATGGAATGAGGGTAAAGGTTTCGCCTCCCATTGCCTTGAACTCATCTTGTGCCTCCATCCCAATTTCTTCCAAGGTTTCTAAACAGTCCGATAAAAAGGCAGGGCACACCACCCCTAACCGTTTGATGCCCGATTGACCCAACTGGGCAACGGTGGCATCGGTGTAGGGCTCCAACCATTTGTCTTTTCCCAATCGGGATTGAAACGACATGCCATAGTGTGAGGGAGATAATCCCAATTGGGTGGCGGTTTCCATGGTGGTCGTGAGGCATTGGTGACGATAACAGGTGGCATGGGCAGGGGATGGGTGGTCACAACAACCATCGATTTGCTGGCAATGATAATGGGTCGGGTCGGTTTTTTTAAGGTGACGAACTGGAATCCCATGGTAGCTAAACAACACATACTCAGTGGAGGGGATATAAGGGGCGATAGAATGAGCCAATGCCGCCACATACAGCGGGTGATGATAAAAGGGGGGCATGACATAATAAGACCCTTCAAAGCCCACCGTACGGATGGCCTCGTGAAGGGCCACCCCCACGGTGGTGGTCGTCGACATGGCATAATGGGGGTACATCGGGCAGACAATGATGCGGTCACATCCGCTCTTCTGTAGTTGGCGGATGCCATGGGCAATGGATGGGTTGCCGTAGCGCATGCCCAGTGCCATTGGCACATCGTCAAAATAGGGTTGCAACGCAGCCAATAACCGTTGGCTGTTAAGCAACAACGGGGACCCTTCGGACGTCCAAATACGTTGGTACGCATGGGCGGATCGACGGGGTCGAAACGGTAAAATAACCCCGTAAACCAGCAGGGCCCGTACCCATGTGGGGACATCAATGACGTAGCGATCCATTAAAAAAGGGGCAAGGTAACGACGAACCGCCGCCACCGTGGGGGCATCAGGGGTTCCCAAATTCACCATTAAAATCCCTGGGCGTGTCATGGTGCTAGCGTATCAGATCCCACCGTCCTTACCAAGGGCCACGTCCCGATAGGTAACGGACGGGTCTGCCCGTTGGCGAGATGTCCATCATGTACTACAATCAAACCATGACGGACTATTTGGCACTCCTAATGTTGGGTATCGTGGTGGTGGGGTTTGTGGCCCTTACCTTGTGGGGGAGCCATCGGGTGGGACCCAAGCGTCATTCCAACGTAAA
>RGUG01000100.1 GCA_010027915.1 bacterium
GCTTTTATTCTTAAAAATCATACTCCCTTCCATCTTCATTGATTTTTAAGGCTGTTTTGCAACGGGCCCAAATATCCCCTCCTAAAAGGTCTACATCCCACCAACGCAGTACCTCGGGTATCCCCCACCCCCCAACCGTGGGCCATGTGAGGGGGTCCCTCCACCCAAGGCACACCGTCGCCCAAGTGGGGCAAGACACCACCTGGGGACCCGTCTAAAACATGTTCCCCAACCCAATATGGAGCATCCAATTCTCACCATACGCCAAATCAAAACGCAACGGCCCCACCGGCGTGTTCACACGAAGGCCCGCACCACTCCCCGATAAATAAGGGGCCCCAAACCACGTAAACGGGGTACTGCTGGCATACCCGTGGTCCCAAAACAACACCACCCCAATCGTTTGGTTCAGCTTCCATCGATACTCCACATTCACCAAATGTTGGGTGTTGCCTAAAAACGGTGGGGCACTCTCGCGATACCCCCGCAAGGTGTTGGGCCCCCCCACTATAAACCCCTCGTTTTCAAAGGTGTACGTCCCCGTCGAATGCGGCGTAAACATCCCCCACATCATCCGCATCGCCAGCATGTGCTGGGGCACCACATCCCAATACCCACTCACTTGTGCCACCGTCCGCTGAAAATGAAGCCCACCCCATTCCCATCCCAACACCTGCCCCCCCACCTCGTGCGACACCGATCCTAATACCCCTTGATGGGGATCCCGCGGGTCTTGCACCGTTTGATAGGTCAGCTGACCCGATAGGGACCGGATATCGTAAGGCGACCGGTCCGTGCGTGGGGCCACGTTTTCATTGAGATACCGCAACGACGCCTTGAGATCTGACAACGGAAACCACGAGACCGCCACATCCGTCCCCGTTCGAAGGTTGTTAAAGGCCGTACGGGTTTGGGTGGCCAGATCGCGGGTTAAAAATTCGGACCGCAACTCTTGCCAAGTCCCCACCTGAAAAGACAAGGGAATCCAATTCAAAAGCCATGGCTGGGCATACCGAATGGCATACCCTTGATTCATCCATTCGGTTTGATACGCCACTTGCCACTTAAGCGATAGCATATCGCTTGGCATTAACACATGCCGAAAATCAGTGCGAATAAACCCCGTAATCGGGTTCTGCCCCGCTTTGTCGGTGTACTCTAACCCCGTGTCAATCACATTCATGCGACGCATGCGAATCGGAAACCCCAATACCAACGACCGCCCATCGGGGCCATCCGTTAATTGGGGCGATCCGACATCATCAAAATAGCCCAGTCTCAACAAACGTTGCCAATCTTTTTTAACCGTCCTGGCATTAAAATACCCCCCCACTTTTGACGATAACTCACGCAAAAAAATGGGGGTTAACCACTCGGGGTATTCCCCCAAAAAACGAATCTGTTGAATACGGCCTTCTGAAAGATCCACCAGCACCTGCCCGCTAGGGGTCATCCTCACTTGTCGAATCTTGGCCAACTCAAACCCCCGACGTTGGTACATGGCCTCAACCCCCTCTTTGAATTGCTTAAGTTGGGGAAGGGTCATCGGCATACCCCGACTAAACGGTGACAGTTGGGTTAATTCATCGGTGGATAAGGCCGTTGGTCCCACCCATTGGATACGGTCAAATGACGGGTACAGGGTGGCCAGCCACACCAACTCGACCCCCTGAGGCACGGCGTTGGTGGTGACTTCTAACCGTTCAAAACACCCCACAGCATACAAGCGATGCAACTCATCATACACCCGACGCTCTGACAATGCCCGGCCAACCATTCTGTCCAAGGTCACCGATTTGACCAGCGTCATCGATTCAGTGGGAACCCCCACCCACCGAATCGATTGAATGGTACCTGGCAGCAACGCCGCCACCACGGGTTGACTGATCATCAGCCCCATCCCCAACAACAGTCCTTTAATACGCATAACTGTATTTGAGGTTGTACCGGTTTCTTGATTTACCGGTATCATCCAAAAAATTGGCATAGTTCAAACTCAATTGGCGTTCCAAATAATACGTCAACTCAATTTCAGACAATTGAAACGGGGCCACATTCCGACGACGGTCCACATCCAAGTCGGTGCGGGCCCGAATGAACAGTTTGTTGCTAAACAACGACTTGATCATGTTAAACCCAACGGTTTGGGTGCTGTTACTGTCCACCAACGCCTTGCCAATGTTGTAGTCAATCGAAAATTGGTCCAAGCCCGTGTTTTTGGCAATTTCTTTTTCGATGCCACGCAACATCGTCTGAGAAAACAATGAATTAATCGTACCGGATCCCAATTGACGCCATAACACCGACGACTGAACCCCCGCCGCTTGCCATTCCCCCATGAGTTCAGGGGCCAACATACTCGCAATCATGGTAGGATCGGTATCCGACCCCATGGCCCCTCCCAATCGGTACGTGCCTTTATACGTCAAGTTCGTCGCATCCAATTTGGGCGACACATAATGATGAAACAAAAACCCTTCCAATTGATACGCCGAGCCATCAATGGTAATCAACACATGGGTATACGGGGCCAACGTCTGAGACCCCGTCACCATCGCCGAGGACGATACCACCACCGACGAAATGGGTTCAATAACCGCCAATGCCGCCACTTTAATCATGGGAATCAATTTGTGTTTGGGGCCCGAATAATCGGTTTGAAACGTCACCGTATTGGGATATGGCTGGGTTTGGGGATGCCGGTTATAGACGCGTTGTTTCTCTTCTGACAACAATTCAAACCGACGGGTCAATACATCGATGGTCCCACCGGCAATTGTGATGGGGTGTTGAATCGAGGGGGCATTAAGGCTCCCGCGTATGTCCAACGGTGTCGCAGTTGGTGCCAATCGCACATCAAATTGATTGGCCACATTCCCCAACAAGCCTTTGCCAATCACCCCACCAACCAATCGAACGTTTTGGGCAATTTTACCCACCAGTTGCAATAAAAAAGAAGGCTTGGGGGGCGATGATTCGGTGGTCGGCATCGAAAGTTCGGCATCGTATAACGTCACGGTGCCAGCCAAGACCGGACCGGTTTCTTGCGACGTTCCCACCCTCAACAGGGCCGCTTCTTTTTCGGCCGCTGATAGTGGAATGGCATAACGCCCATTGATGGATAACCCCTCGACGCCCACCATGCCACGGTACAACCCAGGGAAATGAATGGCCCACTGGGCATTATCGACCTTCAGATCCAACTGCAAGGGCAACACGGCCCACCCACGAAAGGTAATGGACGGAAACCCAACCGTGCCATTAAGCACCAAGCGATTCACTTCTTGGGTCACCCCATTGAGTTTTTGGGTGTCAGGACCCTGCCACTTCAATCCCAGTTGGGACACATGGATCACATTGTTTTCAATGCGTAAGGTCCCACCCTCTATCAGCATCGGTGAGCGCAGGGGCGTACTTTGTTCATCGAGTTTAAACTGGGCCTTTTTGAGGACCACTTTGGATGAATTAAACACCGGGGCATCAATGGTACCCGTCAACCGAACCAATACCTCACCCTCGTTGGTGATATCACTCAAATGAGGAATAAACACCGATAAAATCCCAATATCAGACCCAACCCAATGCAACGTCAAGGCCATGGGATGGTCGACATGCCCCTCTTGCCAATAGGCCGATAACGGAAAGGTGCCCGTAATCACCTGATGCCGCTCATCGGCCCGGGTTAATTGGGACGACGCAATATGCAAGTACCCTTGGGTATCATAAAACCCATTGACCCATAATTCATCCATCATGCCCGATCCCAACGACCCTGATTTGACCATCAACGCAAAGTTGGTTTGATTGGACTGAGACTGAATCCTCAGCCCCACCGATTCACCGGAAATACCCCCCCACGCAAAATCAGACAAGCGCAACTGGGCTTGAATGACCGGCAATTCGCCCGGATTGCTTTTGGCCCGAATGGACCCTGACAATTCCCCTGACCATGCCATCGATGCCGGGGTCTCGGCCTTGGCCAATCCCGCTTGATACCGCTTTAATACCGTGTCGTAATAGGCCACCGAATGCCCATCCGATTGGGCCGCATACAATACACCCAAGGCATTGGCCGTCACCGAACGAAAGGCCGTGTCATGCAATACAAACAAGGGGGTAGCCGAGGCAAATATCAAGTCATCACGGGAATTTTTTTGGGTCCGCTGTTGCCATTCCGAGCGTATCGCACCCAAAAAACCGATCATTTCAGCCAATTGCACCGGTTCGACATCAATCGAAAAATCATACGTCGACTGGGTCCATTGGGTTGCATGGGGTTTCCAGAATCCATCCACCACCATGCGGCCGTTTTGAGGCTGAATCACCACACCTTGGGCCACATACCGGTCTCGAGAAAACACCCCCTTACCTTGAATCGACCGAACCGCCACCTCACCCACTTGGATGGCCGTGGCATTGACCGAAATGGTGATGGTAGGCGAACTAATCATCCCTGAAATGGCCCCCGAAAACGTGCCCGTTCCTTTGAGTGGGGGACCCCATTCTTCAGACCATACCACATCGGATAAATCCAATTGTGGGCTCGTCACACCCAACCGAAGAAACCCATCCGGTGCCAGGGTACCCGCAATCAGCAAGGTCGAGCGGGGGGTATAGACCCATGCCTCCGAAATGGTCACATACCCTTCTTTCCAATCCGCCTTGATCAGGGAATGGGTAAAGGGTTGTCCCTTGATGACCCCATCGTCCACACTCAGGTATCCTTGACCCGCCATTTGGTGCCACCAAGGACCCGTGGGCGATACCCTAGACAATTGCAAATCGCCAGATAATACCCCTTGAAACGGTTTGAGGCCGTTCGGCACCCATCGTTGCAACATCGATGCGACCCCCACACGAAACACCGACGCCTGGATGCTCAGGTGGGTGGGCACCCCATCTTGAAACGACCCCTTGATGACCACCGACCCTAATCCCTTAATCATACGGGCATCATCCAACATGAGTCGATGATCGCGAAACGTCCCCACCACGGCCATTGAATCAATGGTATCCCCATCCAACGCCACCTGTTGCATCGTGGCATTAAAGGTGGCCTGGACACCATCGAGTGGCCGGTCCGCATGCCAGTGACGGGTGGGAAATCCCAGCAAGACTTTGGCCGTCACCACACCGGATGGTATCGGCCCGTGGGCCGCCACCGCCCATTGAGTGGCTTCGATTAACAACTGGGTGTTGGCGGGCTGAATCAGCCCCACCACGGTCAGGGGGGTACCACGAGGGTGGGACCAAAAGTGGGCCTTATCCAACCGAAGGTC